>CAJQLI010000259.1 GCA_905479125.1 uncultured Alphaproteobacteria bacterium
CTTATTCAGAGATGGATGCGACGACGCCAGCACCAACGGTGCGGCCGCCTTCGCGGATTGCAAAACGCAGACCTTCATCCATCGCGATCGGTGCGATCAGCTCAACATCCATCGAGATGTTATCACCAGGCATAACCATCTCCGTGCCTTCCGGCAGGGAAACTTCGCCCGTGACATCCGTCGTACGGAAATAGAACTGCGGACGATACTTCGTGAAGAACGGCGTATGACGGCCACCCTCCTCTTTCGTCAGGATGTAGGCTTCAGCCTTGAACTTCGTGTGCGGCTGGATCGAACCCGGCTTGGCCAGAACCTGGCCGCGCTCGACACCTTCGCGGTCCGTACCGCGCAGCAGGCAACCAACGTTGTCGCCGGCTTCACCAGAGTCCAGAAGCTTCCGGAACATCTCGACACCGGTAACAACCGTCGTCGTCGTGTCCTTGATGCCAACGATCTCGACATTGTCGCCAACGTTCACAACACCGCGCTCAATACGACCGGTCACAACCGTGCCACGCCCCGAAATCGAGAAAACATCCTCAATCGGCATCAGGAAAGGCAGATCCTTCGGACGGTCAGGCTGCGGAATGTAGCGATCAACTTCAGCCATCAGCTCAAGAATGGCGTTCTTGCCAGTCTCTTCGTTGCTGTCCTCAAGCGCTGCAAGCGCAGAACCCTTGACGATCGGAATATCGTCGCCCGGGAAATCGTACGAGCTCAGAAGCTCACGAACTTCCATCTCGACAAGCTCCAGCAGCTCTTCATCGTCAACCTGATCAACCTTGTTCAGGAAAACAACAATCGCCGGAACGCCAACCTGGCGGGCAAGAAGGATGTGCTCGCGCGTCTGCGGCATCGGGCCGTCAGCGGCGTTAACAACAAGAATGGCACCATCCATCTGCGCAGCACCCGTGATCATGTTCTTCACATAATCCGCGTGACCGGGGCAATCGACATGCGCGTAGTGACGGTTCTCCGTCTCGTACTCAACATGCGCCGTCGCGATCGTAATACCGCGCTCACGCTCCTCAGGTGCCTTGTCGATGTCCGCGTAATCCGTGAACGTCGCGCCTCCACTCTCGGCCAGAACCTTCGTGATCGCCGCCGTCAGCGACGTCTTGCCATGATCAACGTGGCCAATCGTCCCGACGTTGCAATGCGGCTTATTACGCTCAAACTTCTCTTTAGCCATTCGTCTCGTTCCTTGCCTGGCACCCGGCGCTGCGGGCGTTTAGTTAAACTGACGCAATTCTGCGTATCATGCTCCGGCCCGGTCCTCAGACCCGATCCGACGATTCTGGAGCGGGTGAAGGGAATCGAACCCTCGTCGTAAGCTTGGAAGGCTTCTGCTCTACCATTGAGCTACACCCGCTTCTGGACACTTCATGTGGGATTTCCTACCACATTCACTACCCTTAATTTCTGCCTGCAAGCTCCCGTCTGCAGATGTTTCTCCACGTTTCCGGGCCTTGACCCGGCTAATATCTCGCACCCCACAACGCCCCGATCTGGTGGAGGGAGTTGGATTTGAACCAACGTAGGCTAAGCCAACGGGTTTACAACCCGTCCCCTTTAACCACTCGGGCACCCCTCCTGATGACCAGACCGAACGTCGCTGAGAACGTGCGGAATTATGGGATTAAGCACCATTTGTCAACGTCAAAAAACGCGCAATAAAACCTTTCCGTATGTCACCCGAGAGCCCCACAGAGAAAAGGCCGGATTGCCCGCCTATAGAATGAGAGTATAAGTCTGGGTATGGCACCACGCAAGACGAAGCAAAACCACCGCCCTAAAGGGCCAAAGTCAGCCGTTCCCCGGAGGGGTCGGGATGACGCAACGGCGCACGAGTCGTCCACTTCGACGCCTCGTTTTGGCCAGAAATCCCAATCGTCTACGGATTTTACAAAAAAAAATCACCCGACCCCGGAAAAACGTCAGACGGCTCAAAAGCACCCGCCGAAGCAAAACGGCCTCTGGCTATACGGAATCCACGCCGTCACCGCCGCGCTGGCCAACCCGCACCGGCGATGCCTCCGCCTGATGGCAACCCCGGCCGGGCTCGAAAACCTTACGGCCATGCCGATCGACCCTGAAATCGTTGATCGGGATGCGCTGGAAGACGTTCTGCCCTATGGCGCCGTCCATCAGGGACTGGCCCTGCTCACGAATAATCTCCCCTCCCTGGCGATCGAAGACGTCATTCGTCACGCAGACCGCCAGAAACGCACAATTGTGGTTGTGCTCGACCAGGTAACAGACCCCCAGAACATCGGCGCGACGCTGCGCTCAGCCGCTGCTTTTGGTGCTTATGCCGTCATCGTGCCCGACCGAAATACGCCGGAAGCGTCAGGGGCGATGGCCAAAGCCTCATCGGGCGCCCTGGAAACCGTCCCGCTTATTCGCCCGAACAACCTCGTTAGGGCGCTCGAAACATTAAAGTCCAACGGCTTCTGGGTCGTCGGGCTCGATATGGACGCGCCGTCAAGCCTTCCCGAAACAGACCTCCCCGATCGATGCGTACTCGCCCTCGGCGCGGAAGGACGCGGGCTCCGCCGGCTTACCCAGGAAACATGCGACATGATGGTCCGTGTTCCCATGACCAGCCAGATAGAAAGCCTGAACGTCTCGGCAAGCGCCGCGGTCGCGCTCTATGAATGGAGCCGGTCAACAGACCCGGCAGCGGAATAACCCCCATTTTCGTGTATTTGCACGCAAAATACGATTGCACCCCGGGAACACCACCGTCCATTGCCTTCTGCCGCGTGCGATATCATTGTTGGCTCATGTTTTTCAAATCATCACTCGCGATGCTTGCTGTTGTTTTCATGCTCCAGCCGGCTTCTGCCCAAATCCCCACTGCCCCGGCGAATCTCGCTGCCGAAGATGTCGCCGATATCCGGAACATAATCATCGGACAGATTGATGCTTTCCGGAAAGATGATGCGGAAAAGGCGTTTTCGTTTGCGGCACCTGAACTCAAAAAAATCTTCCGGACACCCGACGTGTTCCTCTACATGGTCCGCAAGTCTTACAAGTCGGTCTACCGGCCCCAGAAATTCGACTTTCGGGCCATTCAGCGTATTGACGGGAAAGTCGTTCAACCGGTCACCGTCATCGGCCCGTCAGGTGTGACGGAAACCGCGCTTTACATCATGGAAATACAGCCCGACGGCACCTGGCGGATCGGAGCCTGCATCATGGCGCAGGAACCCGGAAACGACACCTGACCCTGCAGCCGCTGCGCGATATGACGGCAAAAATCCGGATACGGGCTTAGCCAAAAAAAATCCCTCCGCCCAGGATGCAATTCTCTCCGGTGGCGGTATATTGAGCTATCGGAAGGATTAATGAATTGACGACACATCCCGCACTAGATGCAACGACCACACCGGGCCCGTTCGGCCAGCCCATCCGCCGCATAGAAGACCCGGCCCTGCTGACCGGTCGCGGTCGTTACGCGGACGACATCCATTTTCCAGATATGCTGCAGGCAGCCTTCGTCCGGAGCCCGGTTTCACATGCCCTGATCAAGGGGATCGATGCTACGGCAGCACGCGCGCAGCCCGGCGTCCGCGCCGTACTCACGATGGCGGATATCGCCCCCTACCTGACGACAGACCGGCTGTCTGTCGGCATGCCGAGCAAAGCCTATCGTCAGCTGCGCGACCGCCCCATCCTGGTGGACAAAGAGGCATGCCATGTGGGCGAGCCGATCGCCGTTGTGATCGCGGATGACCGCTATATCGCCGAAGACGCCGCAGCGCTGGTCGAAATCGATTTCGATATCCTTCCTGCATCCGCCTTTGCGGAGGCCGCGGCCCAGCCCGGCTCCCCCGTTGCCCACTCGGATGCAGAGCACAATATCCTCGCCGAATTCAACATGGGCTATGGCGATCCTGACGGCGCCTTTGCCAACGCAGCACATACTGTCTCCGACAAGTTTTCCATCCACAAAGGCCTCGGCATGGCCATCGAGGGTCGCGGGCTCGTCGCCCGCTTCGACCCTTTGGAAGACCGGCTCACCGTCTGGCTGGCGACACAAATGCCACACATGGCACACCGGACGCTGGTCAACCTGCTCGGCCGAAACGAAACGAATACGCGCGTCGTCACGCCGGATATCGGTGGTGGCTTTGGTCCGAAGCTCGTCTTTTATCCCGAAGATATCGTTGTCGCGACGGCGGCCCTGATCCTTGAGGCCCCCGTGAAATGGATCGAGGACCGGCGCGAACATTTCACGACCTCCACCCAGGAACGCGACCAGATTTGGGACATGGAACTCGCCGTCGATAACGACGGCAAATTCCTGGCCGTCCGCGGGACGATGATCCACGATCACGGCGCCTATACGGCCCGCGGCGTCAATGTCGCCCAGAATGCCGGCAGCATCGTGCCGGGCCCATACGAGATCGCAAACTATAACCTCGACATAAAACTCGTCCTGACCAACAAGCCCTGCGTCACCCCGGTGCGCGGCGCCGGATATCCGCAAGGCTGCTTTGCGATGGAGCGGCTGATCGATCAGGCGGCGACAAAGCTGGGTCTTCCCCGGGACGAAATTCGCCGCCGCAATCTCATCCAGCCGGAAAACATGCCCTATACCCGGCCCCTGGCGAGCAGGGCCGACCCGTCCATCATTATCGACGAGGCAAACTTCCCGAAATGCATGGAAACGGCGCTGGAGGTTTCCGACTGGGCAGGTTTCCCCGCGCGGCAGGCCGCCGCTGCCGCAGAAGGCCGCAAACTTGGCATCGGACTTGCCGTCTACCTGAAAGGCTCCGGTCGCGGCCCGTTCGAAGCGGCGACCGTCCGTGTCGGCCCATCGGGCAAGGTCAGCGTGATTTCCGGCGTCTCGGCAATCGGCCAGGGGACGCGCACCATGCTGGCGCAGATCGTCGCCCAATCGCTCGGCGTCGACATGGCTGATATTGACGTTGTCATCGGCGACACGTCGACAATCCCATACGGAATGGGTGCCGCATCAAGCCGCCAGACCGTCACAGCCGGTTCATCGGCACAGGCCGCCGCCGTCGAAGTGCGTGACAAGGCACTGCGCGTCGCCGCGCATATTCTTGAAGCCTCCGAAGAAGATCTCGAAATCTCCGACGGCCGCGTGCACGTCAAAGGCGTCGCCGACCTGTCTGTCGGCCTTGGCGAGATCGCAACCCAGCTCGCCGGTGCTGCGACTGGATTCGCCCTGCCGGCAGGAGAAACGCCCGGACTCGAGGCACATATGGCCGTGCAGATAGACGGTCTGGCATTTTCAAACGGCGCACATGTCGCGGAAATAGAAGTCGACACCGGGACAGGCGATATCAAAATTCTCAACTACGTCATCGCCCATGATTGCGGCGTGATGGTGAACCCGCTGGTCATCGACGGCCAGGTTACCGGTGGCGCGGCGCACGGCATCGGGTTCGCGATGTTCGAAAAGATGATCTGGGACGACCAGGCCCAGCCGCAATCGACGAACCTCGCGGAGTATCTCATCCCGGGATCGACCGAGGTGCCGAACATCAAGATCGAGCACATCGTCGTGCCCTCATCCCAGAACCCGCTTGGCGTAAAGGGCGTGGGTGAAAGCGGGCTTGTCCCGGTCCCCGCCGTCATTGCATCGGCCGTTGATGACGCGCTTTCAGGCTGTAACGGACGGGTCACCGACGTGCCGCTGAGCCCGTCTGCAATACTTGAATTGCTTCACAACCGCTAATCGGGCGATAATCGCCTCCAGTTTATCGATATAGTCTTCCCCAATCGCAGGAGATCCGACATGGCACGTTTCAAAGACTACATCCCCCATGGTGTCATCCCGGCGACACTCGCCGCGTTCGATTCTGATTTCGAATTCGATTGGGCAGAGACCCGGCGTCATCTCGCGTTTGCCGCCAATGTCGACGGTGTCACAGCCATCACCGTCAATGGCCACGCCTCGGAAGTCCATGCCTGCACGTTTGACGAACAGACCCGCATGATGGACGAGGCCAGCGACGAGATCGGCGACCGTATGCCGCTGATCGCCGGCGTCTACGCCGATGGCAGCCACGAAGCGGTCCGGCTCGCAAAGATGTCCGAAGCGCATGGCGCCTCTGCCCTGCTCTGCTTCCCGCCGAATTCCCTCGGCATGGGCGGTATCCAGCATCGCCCCGAAATGGGCATCAATCACATGAAGATGATCGCGGACGCGACCGACCTGCCGATGATCGTCTTCCAGTATTCCAACGAGCTTGGCTATCCGCTCGATACGCTGGTGCGGATCTGCGAAGAAGTCCCCAACGTCAAAGCGATCAAGGACTGGTCGCCACCCCAGGTACATGACCGCCATATCAAAACGCTGCACGCGCTGTCGCGCCCGATCAATGTGCTGTCGACGAATTCGGCCTGGCTGATGTCGTCGCTGGTGATGGGTGCCGACGGATTGCTGTCCGGCGCGGGATCGGTCATTGCCGACCTGCAAGCCGCCCTGTTCAGGGCCGTTCAGGCCAAGGACCTCGCGACCGCGCAGGAACTCGCCGACCGCATTTATCACACCACGCAGGTTTTCTACTGCGACCCGTTTGGCGACATGCATAACCGCATGAAAGAAGCGCTCGTTCTTCTTGGACGCCAGAACGGCCCCGCAGTGGTCCGCCCGCCGCTGATGAAGCTTACCGATGCCGAAATCGCCGGTATCGCAAAGGCAATGGACTCGGCCGGGATTACGCGCGACGGGGCAACGGGCCTCGACAGACAGGCCCTCGCCGCGGAATAACGCCTAGCGCCGCTAAACGGTCCTATTCGCCAAGGAAATCCTCCATCCAGCGCTGGTAGTCATCGCCACGGGTGACATCGGTCATAAATTCGCCGGAAGCTTTGCCCGTGATCTCTCCGGGCGGTGTGCCGTCGCGAAGTGCTTTGAGCGTCGCGTAGGTCGCCTGCACCGCCGCCATGATCGGATGGTGACCCTGCAGGCTGATGCGTACATTGTGTTTCGCCAGGTAGTCGCGGTCGCCGAGTACGCCCCCA
>CAJQLI010000260.1 GCA_905479125.1 uncultured Alphaproteobacteria bacterium
CAGGGATTCCAGTTCGGGAAACTCGTCTTCAGGCTTCATATTTTTCGGTCTTCACTTCGCAAACTCTTCAATCAGGCGGTCCGCGGCTGCGCGGGCTTCTTCGGTGACTTTGGCGCCGGCGAGCATCCGGGCGATTTCTTCCCGTCGTTCCCCTGTCGACAGTTCCGTCACGGCGGTGACGGTGTTGTCTCCGCCATCGACCGTCTCGATCGACTTCATCACGTGGAGATGGCGCGCCCCGCGGGCGGCAACCTGTGGCGAATGGGTGACGACAAGCACTTGTACCCCGTTGGAAAGCCGTGACAGCCGCTCTGCTACCGATGCGGCCGTCGCGCCGCCTACGCCGGCATCGACCTCGTCGAAAACCAGCGTTGTGACCTTGTTTGATGTCGATAATGCGACCTTCAGCGCGAGGAGCAGGCGGGCGAGTTCGCCACCGGATGCAACCTTGTTGATCGGTCCGGCAGGTTGTCCCGGGTTGGTCGTTACATCGAAGGTGACATTGTCGATGCCGTGGCTCGACCATGCTGTTTCGGCAAGCTCGGTGACCTGGGTTGCGAACTTTGCCTTCTCCAGCCGAAGGTGCGGCAATTCCTTGTTAATTGCCTTATCGAGCGCCCCCGCGGACTTTGCTCTGGCATCGTGAAGTCGGCGCGATGTATCCAGATAGGCCGCTCTCGCTTCCCGTGCCTCTGTTTGCAGGCGGGTCAGGTCCCTGTCTGCATCATCGAGCCGTTCGAGCTTACGGGCAAATTCTGCGCGTAGTTCGGCCAGAGAATCGACGCTGGTATTGTGTTTGCGCGCGAGCGCCCGGAGACCGAAAAGGCGTTCGTCGAGGCGTTCCAGCTGGGCGGGGTCCTGGTCGAGGGACCGCAGCGCATCGCCGAGCAGGTCGACGGTTGTGGCAGCTTCGTTGCCGGTGCGCTCCATCGATTCCAGGACCGCTTTCAGGGTTCCGGCAGCCTGCTCATTAGCGCGTTCAAGCGAACGGGCTGCCTTGGACAAGGCGGTCTGCAGGCCCTTGTGTCCCGCGAGCGTGTCGAGTGACTGGTTGATGGACTCGGCGATCTTTTCGCTGTTCATCATCAATGAGCGGGCTTCAGAGAGCTCTTTCTCTTCGCCTTCCTGCGGATCGAATTCGTCTATTTCCGCATAAACATGCCGCAGGTAATCCCCTTCGCTCGCGATCCGCTCGATTTCGTCTCGTGCGGTTTCGAGGGCTTTCTCTGCGACGGTCATGGTGTTCCAGGTTTCGCGGGTTGCCGCGACCATTTTTTCGAGCCGTCCGAATGAATCGAGCGCTGTGCGGTGATTTGACGGGTCCAGCAGGCCGTGGCTTGCGAACTGACCTTCGATTTCTATCAGTGTTTCGCCGATATTGCGCAATGTGCCGGCGCTTATCGCCTGGTCATTGACGAATGCGCGGCTGCGTCCGTCTCCCGTCAGTATCCGTCGCAGAATGACCGGTTCCCCGGGGTCGGGCATTTCGATATCGTTGTTGGCAAGTCGCGCAAGTGCTTCGTGATCGCCGGGTATATCAAAGGTGGCGGTAATCATGGCCTTCAGGCCGGAATCACTGCCGCCACGCACGAATGATGATTCAGCTCGCCCGCCAATAGCGAGACCGAGCGCGTCGAGCAGGATGGATTTTCCTGCGCCGGTCTCACCGGTTAGAACGCACAAGCCTCGGCTGAAATCGATATCCAGCCGGTCGATAAGGACAAAATTGCGGATGGAGAGCGATGCGAGCATCGCAGATCAGAACAACCAGTCCCACGTCCGCGTGAGGAAGCCCCGGTCGTCGGGACGTTCGCGCAGATCAGGTCCGGCGGCTACGGCATAGGTGTCGAGATACCATTCGTTCCCGGGGTAATTATGCCCGAGGACAGCGGCGACGCGGCGTGCCTCGTCGATCACGCCGAGTGCTGTGTAGGCTTCGACCAGCCGGTGCAGGGCTTCCGGGACGTGGGTCGTGGTCTGATAGTCGTCAACGACCGTTTTAAAACGGTTTATTGCGGCTAGATAATGCTTCCTGTTTAGATAAAATCGCCCAATCTCCATCTGTTTCCCGGCCAGATGGTCTCGCGTCAGGTCGATTTTCAGATTTGCGTCCCGGGCGTATTTGGACTCTGGAAAACGCCGGACAACTTCGTTCAGCGACTTCAGTGCAAGTTCGGTGATCAACTGGTCGCGCGCGACATCAGAGATTCGCTCGTAATAGGACAGTGCCTTCAGGTAATAGGCATAGGCGATATCCCGATTCCCGGGGTGAAGACGGATAAACCGGTCAAGTCCGATCACCGCTTCGTCATATTCATTTGCCTGGTAATGCGAAAACGCCGCCATGATCTGCGCTTTGGTCGCCCAAGTCGAATAGGGGTGTTGTCGTTCGACTTCGTCGAACTGCTTCGCGGCTTCCTTGTATTCGCCTGCCTCGACAGAATTTACGGCCGTGTTGTAAAGAACTTCGACTTTCTGTTCGACGTATTCTATTTCTTCAGTGCTGCCGCATGCGGTCAGGACAACGGAAGCTGCAAAAATGGCGGCATATTGCCGGAAGCGGAAGGTCGGCATCAGAAATCTCAACCCGAATTACCTGTCGATCAAAGCAGCCTGTATATAGCATCTAAAGGCTGCATAAAGTAGGCCGGAACGAAAAAAGGCGCCCATACAGGCGCCTATGTCTGTTTTTCGCTGTGTACTGTTCAGGCGACGGCCGAAACCATCTGTTCGGCTTCCTGAACGGATGGTGTCGATGCTTCAACGCGCGTCCAGGCGTCGTTGTCGGCGAATACGGCACGTAACAGCGCATTGTTCAATTCATGCCCGGATTTGCTGGCGATGACTTCGCCGATAATCGGACCGCCAGCGAGATACAGATCGCCAACACAATCCAGGATCTTGTGACGGACGAATTCATCGTCGAACCGCAGCCCGCCTTCATTGAGGATTTTGTCTCCGCTGACGACAACTGCATTTTCAAGCGAACCGCCGCGCGCCAGGCCGGCGCTGCGCAGGGCTTCGACTTCGTGGTCGAAGCCGAAGGTCCGGGCACGTGCGATATCCGATTTGAAATCAGCACCGATACGCTGGAATGTACGTTCCTGACGGTCGATTGCCGACGAGTCGAAGTCGATTTCGAAAGCGAGGCTGAAATCTTCCGCGGGCAGGATCGAAACGGACCGGTTTTCGTCACCGACAGTAACCGGTTTGAGAATTTTGATAGCCGTGCGTGCAGCGCTCTGTTCGACGGTGCCGGCACACTCGATCAGAAAGACGAAGGGGGCCGAGCTGCCGTCCATAATGGGGATTTCGGGGCCGTCGACTTCGATCAGAACATTGTCGATTTCGCACCCTGCAAGGGCCGCTGCCAGATGTTCTACGGTGCTGACCGTGGAGCCATGATCGTTGCCGACCGTGGTTGCCAGCCGCGTATCGACCACATTTTCCCAGTTCACGATGATCTCACGTGCGCCGTTCAAAAGGTCGGTACGGCAAATGCGTATGCCTGTGTTTTCTGCTGCCGGTTTAAGGGTCAACGAGGTCTTGAGACCTGAATGCAGCGCAACACCGGTGCAACCGATTTCGGTTTTCAACGTTTTTTGTTTGATCGTACCAGCGGCCATTATTCTGTATTACCCTTGATTTCGTCCTGCGTGTTTTCGGATATTCCCGTATCAGGCAGGTTGGGAACCGGAAAATGCCCTGAAGCGGATTCAAGTCCTCGGAGTGTGTTTACCAAACACACCCCAAGGAACTCAAATCAACAAATGTTACAGAATGTTACGTACTTAGAAGGTTAACACTCTGTTAGTTTGCCTGCCGGCGAAGAAAAGCCGGTATTTCCAGCAAATCATCGTCCGACTGGGACGTCTTAAGCCTGTCATCGGGGTCGACGCCGGACAGCCGTGCCTGCTGAGGCGCTGGCTGAGGCGCGGATTCCTCGGTTTTTTCAGGCTTTGATGCGCTGACGGGCTGTTCCGGTGTGGTACGTGCAGCCGGCGGTGTTACCCGTGCCGCTGGCATTTCCGGACGCACATCGCGAGCGGCACCCGTAATGCGCTGGAACAGGTTCGGCCCCTTGCGGCGGGAATCGTCCGCACTGCCACCATTCACAAGATCGGCCTCTTTGAACGCGTCCGATGCGGCTGGTGTTTCGGTGGTTGCCTTCGGGTTGACCGGCGGCGGGGGCATGAACGCGTCGTTCTTGGCGACAAGACGGGGCTCAGGCCGCATCGCCGCTTCCGTTACCGGTGCTTCTGCCGCAGGGGCGGCCGGGACGACCGGTGCTGCTTCGACGGGGGCTTCTGCTGCCGGAGTTGTTGCAGTTTCTGCAGATTCTCCCGGCGTAGGCACCGCTTCGGCTGATGCGGGTGCTGCTACAGCTTCCTGAGCAGGGGCGGGGGCCTCGACCGCTGCAGGCGCATGTAGGGGTGCCGGTTCAGCAGTCATCGGTGCAGGCGGAGCAATCGGCTGTGCGACGGGCTCAGCAGCGACCGGTGCGGCGGCTGCATCGTCAGTGGCGGTTGCCGGCATGGCAGGAGCGTCCTCTGCGACTTCTTCGGCAGCCGGGGTTCTGATCAGTTTCTGCGGGGCAGAATAGACCTTGAGAACCGGCCGTGGCTGCGTCTCGGCAATCGCGTCGATACCGGTAGCAACAACCGAAACACGCATCTTGCCTTCGATGGACGAGTCCATCGTCGAGCCGAAGATGATGTTTGCATCGGGATCGACTTCCTCGCCGATACGGTTGGCGGCTTCATCGACTTCGAACAGGGTCATATCCGGTCCGCCGGTGATGTTGATCAGCACGCCGCGCGCGCCTTTCATCGAGACATCGTCGAGCAGCGGGTTCGAAATGGCAGCTTCAGCCGCGAGACGCGCGCGATCTTCGCCTTCGCCTTCGCCGGTACCCATCATCGCTTTGCCCATCTCGCTCATGACTGCGCGGATATCAGCGAAGTCGAGGTTGATCAGGCCGGGAACCACCATAAGGTCGGTGACGCCGCGCACGCCGGAATGAAGGACCTCGTCGGCCATCGTGAAGGCGTCGGCGAAGGTGGTCTTTTCATTGGCGATGCGGAACAGGTTCTGATTTGGAATAACGATCAGCGTATCGACATATTGTTGCATCTCTTCGATGCCGGCTTCTGCGATGCGCATCCGGTTGATGCCTTCGAACTGGAAAGGCTTGGTAACGACGCCGACTGTCAGAATGCCGTGTTCCCGGGCGATGCGCGCGATTACGGGTGCCGCACCTGTGCCGGTGCCGCCGCCCATACCGGCGGTGATGAAGACCATATGGGCTGAACCGATCGATTCCATCAGGTCTTCCATGGCTTCTTCGGCTGCGGCACGGCCGATATCCGGCCGGGAGCCGGCGCCGAGGCCGTGGGTTATGCCCGGTCCAAGCTGTATGGGTTTTTCGGCAAGTGTCTGGGCAAGTGCCTGGGCGTCAGTGTTCGCGACGACGAACTCAACGCCTTCTAGCTGCGACGAGATCATGTTGTTGACAGCATTACCGCCGGCGCCGCCGACGCCGATGACGCTGATACGGGGTTTGAGGTGGTCCTGGGCAGTGGGGGGGACGGTGAGATTGATGGTCATAATGGCCTCCTAGTACAGGGAAGGGACGAAATGGGTGGTGCGGATCCACCCGGGTTCAGATATCCGCGAAAACGACGCGGCAGTGCGGTTGGTTTTGGGTCGGTTCTTTGCGTGGGGCTGTGGTCGGGATTTCATCGGATTAAAAACTTTCTTTGAGCCATTGGCCGATCCGCGCCATCCGGCCGACCGGGGCTGCATCATTTGCGGGGGTGTCTTCGATCGTGCCGGCGTATTTTTCGACGCCATAGCGCAGTAGTCCTGAACAGGCGGAGAACGCCGGGCCGCTGGTTGCCTCGGCGAGACCGCTGATGCGAAGCGGACGCCCGATGCGAATCTGTTTTTCGAGAACCATGCCTGCGAGCTCGGGAATACCGTGGAGCTGCGCGGCGCCGCCCGTCAAAACCATGCGGCGGCCTGAAATACGATCTGCGCCACTGATTTCGAGACGTTCGCGCACCAGTTCGAAGGTTTCTTCCATCCGCGGCCTGATAATGCCGGTAAGAATCGACCGCGGTACGTGATTGGCCTGGTTATGATCGTCTTCGCCGACCAGCGGTACGTCGATGATTTCGTTGTCGTCGGACTGGGTCGGGACCGCGCTGCCATAGAGAATTTTCATACGCTCGGCATGCACAACCGGTGTCGAAAGGCCACGGGCGATATCGTTGGTTACGTGACCGCCGCCGACGGGGATTGAATCCGCGAATACAACCTGACCGTCATAGAAAACTGCAATTGTCGTCGTGCCGCCGCCCATATCAACCAGGGTAACGCCAAGGTCTTTTTCGTCTTCTACGAGACATGACAGGCCGGACGCATAGGGCGAGACCACCACTTCCTCGATATCCAGATGACAGCGGGCGACACAGTTCTTCAGATTGCGGACCGGGCCCACCGCGGCGTTGATCCGGTGGAAGCTGACGCCGAGCTGTTCACCGAACATGCCGCGCGGGTCGTGAATGCCTCGATTGCCGTCGATAGAGTATCCGACGGGCAGGCAATGGATCAGGTCACGGTCTTCCGGCTGTTCGATCTGAAAATTCCGCTCACGGGCGCGGCGAAGGTCTGTCTCGGCGATCTCGTGCCCGGCGATGGAAACCTCGATCTCCTGGACCTGGGAATACATTTTCCCACCGGACAGGTTGACAAATATCCGGTCGATGCGTTCGCCTGCCAGTTCTTCGGCGGCACTGACTGCCGTGAGAACGGCATTCTGCGCGGCGTCCATATCGACGACGCTGCCGTTGCGAACGCCGGCGGATGCCTGCTGGGCGACACCGATGACGCGTATGCCGCCTTCTGTATTCGCATGGGCGATGAAGCAGCATGTCTTGGAACTGCCCACATCGAGTGCAGCGATAATTCCTGTTCGAAGCTTGGCCACGGTCACACGGCCTTTCGGTTGATGGATTGTTGAACGGGGCGGCGCATCAGGTGTTCTTTCCCTTGCGGCTGCCAACCTTGCGGTCAATCGCCGGGCGCCCGGCACGGGTGCGTACGATCAACTGGTCGGGGA
>CAJQLI010000261.1 GCA_905479125.1 uncultured Alphaproteobacteria bacterium
GTCGCTTTTTGCTCACTTCTCGGTCCGTGAGTTTGACCTTCTTGTCTTTGAAAGGGTTATCGCCCGTTCTAAACTCAATCCTGAGCGGCGTGCCTTCAAGTCCTAAGGCTTTGTGGAACCGCTTCTTTCAGCGGCGACAGGTCGATATTGCCCATCACGATGCGCGCAAAGGGAAGGTTTACCCGACGCTGGTTCAGTTTCCGCACCAGTAGGACCAGGACCAGAACAGACCCGATGATCTGTACCAGCGCCCAGAAGCCCAGCGTGCCGCCGCCGATATTCTCGACGATCAGCAGCATCGGCAGGAAGGCGAGGTCCTGGCCGATCAGGATGGCAACGGCAATGCGCCCCGTGCGGGTGCGCAGCTGGCCGATTTCCTCGAGTATCTTGATTGCGACCGCTGTGCTCGACAGGGCGATGACGAAGCCGAGAAGCACCGATTCCGCCGCTGTAAATCCGAGGAATACCGAACACAGGAAAATCGCCCCCAGACTGCCTGCAACCTGCAATGCCACCGCGCCCAGTGCCATTTTCCAGGTCACCATGAAAAACCGCACGCTGAGTTCCGTGCCGATCAGGAACAGCAGTAGCAGCACGCCAAGTTCGGCAAGCCCGCCGATCTGGTCGCGGTCTTCGACGACGCCAAACGCACTCGGTCCCAGCAGGACACCGGCGATGATATAGCCGACCAGCGCCGGTTGGCGCAGCCGCGCCATCAGCATGCCGCAGAGCAGTGCCGACAGCCCGACGACGGCCATACCGGTAAGATTTACGTGCGCATCCATTACCCGTTGAACTTATCACGCAGCGGGTGGGGAGGGGGGCGAATCTCTCCGAATTTTGGTCGCGGAAGGGTTACTCGAACAATCCCATCTGATCGCCCGCCCGCGGCGGCGGCCTGAACAGTGTGCGGTCGAGACGGTAGCCGCGCTCGTTCAGGCCGAGCCGCCTGCAGGCCTTCTCGAACCGTTGGAGCAGCAGGTCGGCATAAACGCCGGTGCCGCGCTGGCGCACGCCGTAGGTCGGGTCGTAAATCTGGCCACCGCCGGCCGCCTTTACCGCGCTCATCACGTGATCGGCTTTCAGCGGCGCATGGGCGTTGAGCCATTCGCGGAACAGGTCCTTTATTTCCAGGGGCAGGCGCAGAAGCACGTAGCCCGCCATATGGGCTCCCGCTTCTTTTGCGGCCTCCAGGATCGATTCGAGTTCCGGGTCGGTCAGTACCGGGATCATCGGGGCTGCCATCACGCCGCAGGGAATACCCGCATCGGTCAGCGCGCGGATGGTGTCGAGCCGGCGTTGCGGGGTCGGCGCGCGCGGTTCCATCCTGCGCGAAAGGTCTCGGTCCAGCGTGGTGACCGACAGGCAGACCTGGGCCAGTTTCTTTTCCGCCATCGGCGCGAGAATATCGATGTCGCGGGCCACCAGGCTCGACTTGGTGACGATGCCGACCGGGTGGTTATGGGCGGCCAGCACTTCGAGTATCTGGCGGGTCAATTTGTGGTCGCGCTCGATCGGCTGATAGGGGTCGGTATTGGTGCCCATCGCCATGACATCGCATTTATAGGATTTCTTTCGCAGTTCGTTTTCCAGCAATGCGGCGGCATCGGGCTTGTAGAAAAGCCGGCTTTCGAAATCGAGCCCCGGCGATAGGCCGAGAAACGCATGGCTCGGTCGGGCAAAGCAGTACACGCAGCCATGCTCGCACCCACGATAGGGATTGATCGACCGGTCGAACGACACATCGGGCGACGTATTGCGGGTGATGATCGTGCGCGTCGTATCGGCGGTCACGGTTGTGCGCAGCGGCGGCAGGTCTTCATCCGGCGGCAGGTTCCAGCCATCGTCGATGGCGACGGCGTCATAGCCTTCGAACCGGCCGGTCTGGTTACTGACGGCGCCGCGTCCCTTGCGGGGAATGTCGGGTAATTCTGTATCCATGGGGCGCGGAGAGTGACTCTGAAACTAGAACAAAACAAGAACTTTTGTGCCGAGCCGGGAAATAGAGCACGGCGCATGCTATGAACGTATTCAAATGCAGCATTCGCCCAGCATATCCGTCGTCATCCCGACCCTGAACGCCGCCGCGCAACTGGCCGCAACGCTGAAATCTATCGGTGGCGGGACCGGCGACGTCATCATTTCGGATGGCGGATCGACGGATGACACCTGCGCAATCGCCTCGGCGGCAGGTGCGCGCATGGTGTCGTCCGAAAAAGGTCGTGGTCAGCAATTGGGCACAGGCGCTGCGGCCGCAACCGGTGACTGGCTGCTGTTTCTTCATGCCGATACCGTGCTGCCGGAAGACTGGTTCGCCACTGCAAGCATCTTTGCGGCAGCTCCGGAAAATGCAGACCGCGCGGCCGTGTTCACCTTTGCGCTGGATGACCCGTCGCCGCAGGCCCGGCGGATGGAACGCCTCGTGGCCTGGCGGACGCGGCGGCTTGGCCTGCCCTATGGCGACCAGGGATTGTTGATATCACGCGATCATTACGGGCGGCTCGGCGGGTTCAGCCCTATCCCGTTAATGGAGGATGTCGATATTGTCCGCCGTATTGGCCGGGCAAATCTTGAGATACTCGCCAGCCGTGCGGTGACGTCGGCTGAACGCTACCGGCGCGGCGGGTGGTGGGGGCGGCCCATCCGGAATATCTGCTGTCTTGGGTTTTATTTTCTCGGGGTGCCGCCCCGAATTCTGGTACGTCTTTACCGATGAAACATGTCGTTATCTTCGCCCGCCGCCCGCAATTGGGCCGGGTTAAAACCCGTCTTGCCGCCGATATCGGGCCGGTCGAAACGCTCCGGTTTTACAAATCTACCCTGAACACGGTTGCACGGCGCCTGTCCGCCGGGGGCGGCTGGGCAACATGGATCGCTATCACGCCGGACGACACGCTGGACCGCGACCGGCTGTATCCGCCCGGCGTCTGGCGGCTGCCGCAGGGCGAGGGTGATCTGGGCCAGCGGATGGCAAACTGTCTCGCACAGTTCGGCCCGCACCCGGCGCTGATCGTCGGCAGCGATATTCCCGATATAAACCGCAGGCATGTTGCTGCGGCGTTTGACAAGCTGCGGCGGAACGAGCTGGTTTTCGGTCCGTCGGACGATGGCGGCTATTGGCTGGTCGGCGCGGCTCAGGGCGCGCGCGTTGGCAACCTGTTCAACGATGTGCGCTGGTCGACGGAACATGCCTTGGTGGATACGCTGGAAAATGTGCGGTCGGGCGTGCGGGTAGCGATGCTGGAACCGCTGGCGGATATCGATGACGGTGCGGCTTACCGGGACTGGCGTAACGGTCGCTGATCAATCCGCCGCGAGATGCTCCTGCAGGCGTGGGATCAGTTCGACGAAATTGCAGGGCTTGTGCCGGATATCGAGCTGGTAGAGCAGGATATCGTCCCACGCATCTTTGACCGCTCCGGTCGAGCCGGGCAGCGCGAACAGGTAGGTGCCGCCGGCAACGCCCGCGGTGGCGCGTGACTGGATCGTTGATGTGCCGATCTTCTGATAGGACAGCATGCGGAACAGCTCGCCGAACCCGGCGACTTCCTTTTCATACACGGCGTGAAATGCTTCGGGCGTCACGTCGCGGCCGGTAACACCTGTGCCGCCGGTGGAAATCACGGCGTCGATTTCAGGGTGGGCGATCCATTCGCGCAGCTGGGCGACGATGGTGGCCTGGTCATCCTTGACGATGGCGCGTTCGGCAACCGTGTGACCGGCATCCGTGATGCGTGCGGCCAGCGTGTCGCCGGACCTGTCATCGGCTTCCGTCCGCGTGTCTGACACCGTCATCACAGCGATATTGATTGCGACGAAAGGGATTTCTTCGTTAATTCCGAACATCTTCAGCCACCGAACCGTTTGAACCTTCTACAGCGATGTAGACCGGTCGTTCGCCCGCGGCAAGGGCATCAAGCGACGGGGCCGGTTCTCCGAGGCGTTCGCGGTACATCCACAGGTTCGACAGAACGCGTTCGATAAAGATCCGGGTTTCGCGCGCCGGAATGCTTTCGATGAACATCAGGGCATCCGTATACGCGCCCTTGCGCGCGCGGCGCTGCCATTTTCTGAGGTTGCCGGGCCCGCCGTTATAGGCGGCTGCCAGCAGGAGCAGGTCGCCGTCTATATGGTTGTTTTCGAGCAGATGCAGAATGTATTTCTGGCCCAGCGAAATGTTGAGCTCTGGGTCGTAGAGCAGGTCGCGTTTTTTGCCGCGAAAGCGCTTCTGCGCAATGAAGCCCGCTGTCGCCGGCATCAGCTGCATCAGGCCGCGCGCGCCGACCGAACTGCGGGCGCGCACGTTGAATGCCGATTCCTGGCGCATGAAGGCAAAGATCAGCGCCCGGTCGACCCGGAAGCCTTCCGGCGGTTTCCATTGCGGCAAGGGGTAAAGCGCGCTGGCCGGCAGGGGTTCTCCAGCGCCGATAAGGGCGGCGCCTGCACGGAAAGACACCATCGGCAATGACAGCTTGTCGGCCATCGCGATCAGCGCCTTGGTCATTTCCCGGTCGTTGCCACCGGACATAAAGCGCAGTTCGCGACCCGCACGGACATTCTGGTCTGCTTCGAGCAGGGCGAGCGCGCGGCGCCCGGACTTTTGCGAGAGGATCCGTTCCAGCCTGTCCGCTGAAAGGGCGGGCGGTTCCCAGTCGAATGGTGATTTTTCGCCCAGCCACCGCCGGGCGATGATTCCGTAGAAAGTGCGTGGCTGTGCCGCCGCCATTTCGAGCCAGCGGTTTACACGTTCGGGGCGCTGGCCGGTCATGTTCGACCGGGCCGCCCAGAAGGCCGCCGCTGCGTGATCGAAGCCGGTAACCTTGTCGGACTGTGCGACGAATTCGAAGTGGCCGGCGGCTTCTACGAATTTGCCGAGCCGGTATGCAGACAGGCCTGCGATCCAGTGCGCATAGGGAATACGGTGACCAGATCGTTTGGCAGCCGGCCGGGCCATGTCATAGGCCCGCTTGCCATTGCCATGGAAAAACCAGCCCGATGCGACATGCGTGCGGGCAAGGTCATATCCGGTCGCGCCAAGCCTGCGGGCATTGGATTTCTTGTTGATGTAGCGCGTCGCCTGAGACAATTGCCGCCGGTGGGTCATCCGTCGCACTTGCCGGACAATGGACCGGGCGGATTTTCCGGCAGGCCGGTAGCCGCTGTGCTCGATAATCGTCGTCGGCGCATAGGACGGATAGAATTTTCGGCTGGGCCGTTTGGGCGTACGGTAGTTCCGCGGTTTGCGGGACAGGGCAAGCTTGTAGATGCGGCGTGCATCGGGATGATCCGCGTAGGATTTCATCCAGCGGGAAAGTTCAATATAGCGTGACCGGTATTTGGTCGGGTGAAGATAGCGTTGCGCCTGCACGTGGCCCAACAGGACCTTGTTATCCAGCTTCTTTATAAGCCGGTCGGCTCTGCGCCAGTCACCACGTTCCTGGATATCGAAGATTTTTTTGTACCGGGCGCGGTCGGCTTTCGACAGGATATCGGGCAGGGGGGTAGCTGTGTTCTGCGCGTTGGCGGGCAGGGATGCCGTTTCCGCCGCCTGCGCAACCGTGCGCCCGGCAACCAGCCCGATTGCAATGCATAGGGTGATGGTGCCGCACAGGAATATCCGAGGGGCTATCCGGGCAAGTCTTTGATTCGACGATAAAATCCCGCGCATAACCTCTGTTTACAATCGATTTTGGTTAATTTTCAATTACCGGTTTTAAACGAGCAAAGGACCGGCGGCAATAAAGGCCACGGCGAATCGGGGCTATTGGGGGGCGGTATCGTTCTCCGCTGCTGCATCCAGCCGTGCCCGGATGTCGAGCAGGTCGTTCCAGGTTTCGCGTTTCTGTGCGGGCTGACGCAGCAGATAGGCCGGGTGTAGCAGGGCCCGTGCGGGAACGGGCTCGCCGGATGCCGGCTCATAGTTCATCCACTTGCCCCGTAACCGCATGATCCCCTCGGTCCGGCGCAGCAGGGTTTTGGCCGCGGTGCCGCCGACGAATAGCAGGATTTCCGGCTTGGCCAGTGCAATATGCCGTTCGAGAAACGGCAGGCAGGCGGCGATTTCCGCATCGGTCGGATTACGGTTGCCGGGTGGACGCCAGGGCAGGATATTTGTGATGTAAACCTGTGTCCGATCGAGCTGGATGGCCGCCAGCATCTTGTCCAGAAGCTGTCCTGCCGGGCCGACAAACGGCAGGCCCTGGCGGTCTTCTTCGGCACCCGGGGCTTCGCCGATGATCATCAGGCGCGCTTCCGGGGTGCCGTCGGCAAATACGAAGCTCATCGCCGTCTCTTTCAGCGGACAACCATCGAATGCCTCAAATGCGGTGCGCAACGCGTCGATCGTTGAACAGCCAGTTGCAACTTCCAGGGCGGCCTGAACCGCGGCATCCCGTGACTGCAGTTGCGGGGGTTTCTGGGGCGGTTTTTGCGGGGAACGAGGCATCGGGGGCTGGGTGCCGACGGGGGGCGTGAAATTCGTCTGTGCTTCGCGGACAACTCCGGCATTGGCCGCCGGAGACGCCGCCGATGTCTCGGCGGCCAACGCCGCTGACGCGAACCGATCGACCGGTGCATCGGCGATCGTTTCGTCCACGCCGGCAGCGAGGTACCAGTCCAACAGAGCTTTTTTTTCCGCAACATTCTCCATGTCCGTAGCCTAAATCATTTCCCGCGCGCTGGATAATCCGTTTCCGCATGTTATACACAGGATGTACGAATTAAGTGACGCAGCAAGGTCTTACGACACCTTTACGGAGCGACGACATGGCTGAAGCGGTAGAACGTGAATCGATGGAATTCGACGTGGTGATCGTCGGCGCCGGGCCTTCGGGGCTGGCGGCGGCAATCCGCCTGCGTCAGCTGGCCGAGGAAAAAGGCCGCGAAATTTCTGTCTGTGTCATCGAAAAAGGCTCCGAGGTCGGCGCACATATCCTGTCCGGTGCGGTTCTGGAATCGCGCGCGCTCGCCGAGCTGTTCCCCGACTGGCAGGAACGGGGTGCGCCACTCAACACACCGGTGGAAAGCGATCAGTTCCTGCTGCTCGGTAAGTCGGGCGCGATGAAATTGCCGACGCCGCCGCAGATGAACAATCACGGCAATTACATCGTCAGCCTCGGCAATGTGTGCCGCTGGCTGGCCGAACAGGCCGAGGCGATGGGCGTCGAAATTTATCCAGGGTTTGCCGCCGCGGAAGTACTTTACGATGAAGACGGCCAGGTCCGTGGCGTCGCGACCGGTGACATGGGTATCGGCAAGGACGGCGAACAGACGGGTAATTATCAGCCCGGGTTCGAACTGCACGCCAAACAGACCATCTTCGCGGAAGGGTGCCGCGGGTCGCTGACCAAGACGCTGTTCGAGAAATTCGATCTGCGCGATGAAGCCGGCGACCAGACCTACGGCATAGGCATCAAGGAACTTTGGGAAGTAAAACCAGAGAACCACAAGCCGGGCCATGTGACCCATACGATCGGCTGGCCGATGGATAGCGGCACTTATGGCGGATCGTTCCTGTATCATCTCGAGGACAACCAGGTGGCTGTCGGCTTTGTGATCGGCCTCGATTACACGAACCCGTATCTCAGTCCGTTCGACGAATTCCAGCGGTTCAAGACGCATCCGAAAATTCGACCCACCTTCGAGGGCGGCCGTCGTATCGCTTATGGCGCGCGCGCCATCAACGAGGGCGGTTTCCAGTCTATCCCCAAGCTTACTTTCCCGGGTGGATTGCTAATCGGTTGTACGGCCGGATTATTGAACGTGCCGAAGATCAAGGGCAGTCACACGGCGATGAAATCCGGCATGCTGGCCGCAGAGACCGTTTTTGACGTTGTGACCGGCGATGGGGAAGCCACCGATACCTCGGCATATGAAACCGCCATCAAGGCGAGCTGGATCTGGGATGAGCTCTACCGCGTTCGGAATATCCGGCCCTCTTTCAAATGGGGCATGTGGGCCGGCCTGCTCTATTCGGCGATCGATACCTATCTTTTCCGGGGCCGTGCGCCATGGACGTTCAAGCACCACGCAGATCACACGACCCTGAAAAAAGCGGCCGATGCATCGAAGATCGATTATCCCGCTCCGGACGGTGAAGTGTCGTTCGACAAGCTGTCCTCGGTGTTTATTTCCAACACCAATCATGAAGAAAATCAGCCGGCACACCTGACCCTGAAGGATGAGACAGTGCCGATCTCGGTCAATCTGGCGGAATACGATTCGCCGGAGCAGCGCTACTGTCCTGCAGGGGTGTATGAGATCGTCGCGGAAGACGACGGGTCCAACCCGCAATTGCAGATCAACGCGCAGAACTGCGTTCACTGCAAAACCTGCGATATCAAGGACCCGACCCAGAATATAAATTGGGTTGTTCCTGAAGGCGCTGGCGGACCCAACTATCCGAACATGTAGGGCTGGGCCGCGCTGGGGCTTTTTGCCCGGGTCCGCCACACCCTGAATTCTGGCTCGGCCCGAATTCCGCCTCACATCGTCGTCATCGGACATTTAACTGTGGGCGGGGACGCCCTATATTGAATAGACGCAGGGCGTGGAAAAGGCGATTAAAGGCAGGTACATGACTTTTTCATGGTTTTGCCGGAAGGTGCCTGTGCCGTGCCTGATTTGGATACTGGCTTGAGACGATTAGTTAACGACGATTAACCCAGATTATTGAACGGAGCGGGCGCACCATGCGCGGCAGGTCCCTTAAGACGATTACGCTGACACTTTCTGCATGTGCCTTGCTGGGTGCCTGCACGCCGGAAGGCGATCCGCCCGTGCTCAATTCGACGGGTGCGGCCCAGGTGGACAAAATGGATGTCGGCGATTCCGGGGCGGGCAATTATCTCGCCGGGCGTCACGCGCAGAAAGAGCGGGATTTTTCCAGCGCATCACGCCTGCTCGAAAAGGCGCTGCAGGACAGTCCCGAGGATACGCGTCTTCTGCGCCGGACATTTCTGACCAAGTTGGCTGACGGCGATATCGCGTCGTCGGCTGAAATGGCACAAAAAATTGCTGCGACGGAGAAAAGCGCGCCGATAGCGAAGCTCGTGCTGGTCGTCGAGGCGATCAAGCAGGGAGACCTGACGGCGGCCGACGCTGCTTTGAAGACCTTCCCCAATCGGGGCTTCAGTGGTTTCATGAAGCCGCTTCTTCAGGCTTGGGTTCTGGTTGGTCAGGGCCGTGGCGAGGATGCGAAAACGGCACTGGAGCCCTTGAAAAAGCAGTCGGGCCTCCGTGTTTTGTATGAACTTCACGCTGCCCTTATCTCCGACGTGGCTGGATTGCCAAAGGTGGCGGAGGGGCATTACAAGTCCGCCGGTGAGAACGCGACCCGGGCGACCCTTCGGGTGGTTCAGGGCCTTGGGCGTCACCTGGAACGCTTGGGTGAAGCGGATAAGGCCAGAGCTCTCTATGCGGCATACATCAAGGAAAACCCGGATTCAGTCGTCCTGACTCCGGCGATGAAGCGTCTTGCCAGCGGAGAGAAACCAGCTTTTCTCGCGGCGAACCCTGCCGAAGGCGTTTCCGAGGCATTGTTTAATATTGCAAGCACGATGACCCGCCAGAACTCGGCGCAGCTCGCGCTGATTTACGGTCGATTGTCGATTTATCTCAAACCTGATTTCGATCTGGCACAGATGCTGGTTGCCGGAATCCTTGAATCGATGAATCGAAACGCAGATGCGATCGAAACTTATCAGTCGGTTAAGCAGACATCTCCGCTTCACTGGGCGGCGCGGTTGCGCATCGCCGGTAATCTCGAGGCACTGGAACGTGATGACGAAGCGATTGAACTGCTGCGTGTCCTGACCAAGGAGGATCCGACTCGGCCCGGTCCGCTGGTCAGCCTGGGTGATCTGTTGCGGTCAGATAAACGTTTCGAGGAATCGATTGACGCTTATGACCGGGCGGTTTCGCTGCTGGGAGATATTGAGAAGCGTCATTGGACGATCCTGTATTCCCGGGGCATCTCGCTCGAAAGGGCGCGTCAGTGGAGGCGGGCTGAATTGGATTTCGAGCGCGCGCTCGAGCTTAACCCGGAGCAGCCCTACGTTCTCAATTATCTCGGCTACTCATGGGTTGATCAGGGTATCAACCTGGATCGGGCACGTAAGATGATCGAGCGTGCCGTCGAGCTCCGTCCGAATGACGGCTATATCGTCGACAGCCTTGGCTGGGTGCTTTACCGGCTTGGAGATTTCAAAGGCGCGGTCGAGCAGCTCGAAAGAGCGGTTGAATTGCGCTCGCAGGATCCGACGATCAATGATCATCTCGGTGATGCTTATTGGCGGGCCGGGCGGCAAAACGAGGCCCGGTTCCAGTGGCGGCGGGCGCTAACGCTCAAGCCTGAAGAGGATCAGATACCGGCGATTGAAGAAAAAATTCTGCGCGGACTTGGTGATGCCAAATCTGCCGATAAGGATAGCTGAGCCCCGCGTGGCCGATAATCGGGGTTCCGTTCTGTCCGCTGCAGCGCGATTTTCGCTGGCAGCGCCTGCAAAAATAAATCTGTTCCTCCATGTGACGGGGCGTCGGGATGACGGATACCATCTGCTTGAGAGCCTGGTCGTCTTCGCTGAAACCGGAGATCGTCTGGTTGTTGAGGCGTCTGAAGATCTTTCCCTTGCCGTCACGGGTCCTTTTGCAGCGGGGCTTCCCGATGGCGGCCCGGACAACTTGGTGCTGCGTGCCGCCTCTGCACTGCAGCACGCGGGCGAGATAAAAACCGGGGCGCATATCGTGCTCGAAAAAAACCTGCCGGTGTCTTCGGGGATCGGTGGTGGATCAGCAGATGCAGCGGCAGCGTTGCGCGCCTTGTCTGTCCTTTGGAGTATTGATCCGGCGTTTTCCCGGCTGGCCGGCATTGGGCTCTCAATCGGTGCTGACGTGCCGGTCTGTCTGAATGGGAGGCCTGCGATGATGACGGGGGTCGGAGAGACCCTTCGGGATGCGATGGCACCGCCGCCCTGTGGCGTGGTGCTCGTCAATGGCGGAGAAGGTGTATCTACGCCCGAGGTTTTTGCCGTTCGAACGGCATCGTTTACCGATAATGGTGACTGGCAGACGCCGCCGACGTTTGATGCCTTCATCGAAGCGCTGACAGGCCGCAAAAACGACCTGTCCGACCCGGCCATGTCCGTGTCTCCGGTTATCGGAGAGGTTTTGGCTGTACTGTCGGAAACCAGGCATTGCGCATTGGCGCGTGTGTCGGGCAGTGGCGGCACCTGCTTCGGGCTTTATCCGGATATTGCGTCGGCTGATCACGCCTCGTCCGCGATAAAGGCGGCACATCCGGACTGGTGGTGTGTTGCAACAACGTTCCGCGACAAGGTGCCGATGATCGTTCCGGCCTAGACCATCGCGCGGCTGGTTCTCAGCCGTCCTTTGACATCGATCCTGCCACGGCGCGGAGATCTTCGAGAAGCTCCTGGCTGGGGACGCCGTCTTCTTCCATGCCGGCGAATTTCTGATAAAGCCGGATGGCATCTGCGGTGCGTTTGCCCATCTGGCCGTCGGCTGGGCCCGGATTGAAATTCATGCGGTTCAGCAGTGCCTGAATCTGCCGAATCTCCGTGCGGCCGATCGTTGCTATCTTTGGAATCGCAGGGGTGGTTTCATAGGGGCAACTGCGGCGGGTGGCGCCATTGCGTCCAATGCCGCCAGGCGTTCGGATGCGCGGGTGTCTCCCTGCGCCAGCGCGCGTTCGTACCAACGGTGCGCTTCTGCCGGATTGGGTTGACCCGTGATCAGGCCGCGTTCGTGCAGCGCCCCCAGACTGAATTGTGACTAGCTCAGCCCCGCTTCAGCAGATTTCTCGAACCAGGCTGCTGCTTTCGGATAACTCGTCGCTATACCTTTGCCTTCGGCATATGCCGTGGCGAGGTTGTGCTGTGCCTGAGGGAAGTTTTGTTCTGCGGCGACCTGGAACCAGAAGAAAGCCTGCTTGTCGTCTTGGGCGACCCCTTCGCTGCGCTTATACAGAACCCCAAGATTGAACTGGGCACTGGCGACGCCCTGCTCGGCGGCGCGCCCGAACCATTTGGCGGCTTCCTCGGGTGATTTCTGCCCAAGCTGGTCCGACAGATGCAACATGCCGAGGTCGTACTGCGCTTCGGGATTTCCCGCCCGGGCCTCTACGATTATTTTCCGGGTCTGGTCAGGCAGGTCCGCGGGCAGTCCGTCAGGTGCCTGTGCTACCGGTGTCGTGGTTGATGACGTTGCAGGCGGTGGGGGTGGCGCCTCGATGGCTGGTGCGGCATCGGCAATTTTCTGTGGCGCCGGCGTTTGGTCCGGTGAGGATAATTCGACAAACAGCCAGCCTCCGCCGCCAAGGATTGCAGCGAAGAGGAGGCCGAGGACTGCGTAGCGCAGAACGGATGGTCGCGCGGGCGGCGGCGCCAGCGGTCGCGGTTCTGCGGAAAAATCCCGAGACGGCGATTCCCCGGAAGGTGTTTCCCCCGAAATTGATTCCCCCGAAATTGATTCCCCGATGTTTGAATCTTGTTCGGCTGTGGTGCTTGCTGAATCGGTGTCGGTTACAGTCTGCGGATTTGATTTTATAGCTGGCGCTGGAACTTCCTGACCCGGGGCGGTGACGTCGGGCGGGGTAACTTCGGGCGTGGCGTAATTTGGTGGGGCCTCACCGGGGCGTTCTGCCGGAGCCTGAGACATCGGCAGTTCCGGTTCGGCCATGGCACGGGTATTCGTTGGTGCCGCTGCAGGAGTGTGCCCGGTTACATTCCCCGGCGCGACTATCGGCAGTTCACCGCTTTTCGCACTGAGGATCGCCTGATCAATCCAGGCTCCTATCGTCATTCCGGAAGCCCGGGCGGCATCGCGTGCCAGGTCGCGGATCTCGCCGTCGATCCCTTTGACGCTCCATGATCTCGTTTTTGCCATTCGCGGAGTCTGCTTCCCGGTAGGGCTGTGATCAGGCTGTTGAACTGTGACTATACCGACCGAACGTAACCGATGTTAAGGGCAATTCTCACAGCACTCCAGTCAGGCATCAAGTGCTCTCCGGCTGTGGTCCCTCGCAGCCGGCATTAACGCCGCGGTAGTGCTCTGTCCGGGCATGTAGAATGTTTGGAATAGATATTTAAAATCAGGGAGTTGAAGGGTGGGGCGGTTAGTCCCTGCGAAACAGACCGAGAAACCCTCTTCGTTCTGACGTATGTGGAGCACCGACAGGGCGCGGAGCGGCGCGGTCGGAAGGGGCAGACCCGCTTTCGATCTGGTCGAGTCTTTCCGCAATTTTCTGAACAGCCCGTTCTACCGGGGCTGTGGAAGTGCTTCC
>CAJQLI010000262.1 GCA_905479125.1 uncultured Alphaproteobacteria bacterium
TTGAAATGAACGAACAGGGCCTCCGCAAGGAAAAGATCCGTTTGATGGATGAAGCCGGACGCCAGATCGAAGCGGAAAACAGCTAAAAACGGCTTGCCGGGGATCGCCCCCGTAAAGACGGGGGCCTTCCTGTGACTAAAACTGTTTCTGGATCAACCCGAACAATTCCGGGCGTAATTCCGGTCGAGAATACGCCTTAGCCGAAGACCCGTTTGAACATCGCATCAACATTCTTGGTGTGATATCCGATGTCGAACATGTCTTCGAGGGTCGCGTCATCGACATTGGACGACACTTCCGGGTCCGCCTTGAGCAGATCGAGGAACGACAGGCCTTTCGACCAGGCTTCCATCGCATTGCGCTGAACCGCCACATAGGCCCCTTCCCGGCTCATCCCGGCCTGGGTCAATGCCAATAGTAAACGCTGCGAGAACACGAGGCCGCCGAGGGCATCGAGATTCTTCTGCATGTTCTCGGGATAGACCACCATCTTTTCGACGACGCCTGTCAGGCGGGCCAGCAGGAAGTCGAGCGTGATCGTGGAATCAGGGCCGATCATGCGTTCCACAGACGAATGCGAAATATCGCGTTCGTGCCACAGTGCCACATTTTCCATCGCCGGCATCGCGTATGATCGAACCATCCGGGCGAGGCCAGTGATATTTTCGGTCAGCACCGGGTTGCGTTTATGCGGCATCGCCGACGAGCCCTTCTGGCCCGGCGAGAAGAATTCCTCTACTTCGCGCAGCTCCGTCCGCTG
This sequence comes from uncultured Alphaproteobacteria bacterium, assembly GCA_905479125.1. Lineage (GTDB taxonomy): Bacteria > Pseudomonadota > Alphaproteobacteria > MPNO01 > UBA830 > CAXBCP01. The sequence goes on from CAJQLI010000262.1 coordinate 761, forward strand.
AAGATGGCGAATTTCCACGGCCAGCCGCTCCGCCGACGAGGCGATCACGCCAAGCGTCGCGAAATACATCGCGTGACGATCGCGCGGAATAACCTGTGTCGACACGGTTTCCGCAGCAAGGCCCATGGCTTTCGCGACATGTTCCTCGACGGCGGGATCAATGTTGGCAAACGTGCCGACAGCACCGGAGATCGCGCAGGTCGCGATTTCCGCCCGTGCGGATACAAGGCGTTCGCGGTTACGCGCGAACTCGGCGTAATAGCCGGCAAGTTTCATCCCGAACGTCATCGGTTCGGCATGGATCGCGTGACTACGCCCGATCGTCGGCGTCATTTTATGTTCTTCGGCGCGTGTTTTAATCGCCGCCAGCAGACCGTCCATGGTCTCGAGCAGGATATCCGTCGCCTGGGTGAGCTGAACCGCAAGACAGGTATCGAGAACATCCGATGATGTCATTCCCTGGTGAACGAACCGGGCCTCGTCGCCGACATGTTCGGCAAGGTTGGTCAGGAACGCGATAACGTCATGCTTGGTCTCGCGCTCGATCTCATCGATGCGCTCGATCTCGAATGCGCCGCGGTCCCAGACCGCCTTTGCCGCTTCTTTGGGAATTACGCCGAGCTCCGCCTGGGCATCGCAGGCATGTGCCTCGATTTCGAACCAGATCCGGAACTTGTTTTCGGGCTCCCAGATGGCTGTCATCGGGGCGCGGGAGTATCTTGAAATAGCCATGTAGCGGGTTTATCAGAATCGCGGAGGCGCGGAAAGCATATGCCGCCTATCCGGCACGGTATTTCCGGATGGCAAACCAGTATATCGACAGCCCGAAGACGGCCCAGAACAGCACTCCCCCGGCCAGGGCCAGCTGCGACCCATCGGACAATGCCGCCAAAACAACGCCTGTCAGCGCTCCGATGATCTGTTGCACGAATCCAACCAGCGATGACGCGGCGCCGGCGATATGGGGAAACGGTTGCAGAACGCCGGCAATCGCCTGCGGAAAAATAAAAGCGAAAGACGCCATACAAAAGAACATCGGCCCGATTACAGCCAGCCAGTGATCGACCGCGAGGACCGCGAGTATCATCAGCAAAAGCCCGAAGACGGTGGCAACCAACATGCCCCAGCGCAGTAAATTATCTCCACCGAACCGGCTCACAAGCCTTGCGCTGGCCAACATGCCCGACACAAGACCGACCATGGCACCGGAAAACATAAATCCGTAGTCGATCTCGGATTCGCCGAAATAGGTGATGATCACGTCCGAAGAGGAGCTCAGAAAGGCGAACAGAATGCCATAGGACGCCGTCGCGCAGGCGGTATAGGCCCAAAACACCCTACTTCGCGCGATTTCGGCAAAATTCCGCAGCATGGGCCCCGGCCTGAGCGCATCGGGCACGATCTCCGCGATGGTCTCGCGGAACGCAAAGGCGAAAAACACTGCCACCGCCAGGGAATAGACCGACAGAAAGACGAACAACGCCTGCCAGCCATACTGCACCGTGAGGACCGCGCCGATAATCGGCGACAGGAGCGGTCCGGCGCTGTGAAAAATCAGCATCAGCGACATCATCCGCGCCGCATCATCGCGCTGGTGGCGATCACGGATCGCGGCTCGCGCAATCAGCCAGCCGCTCGATGCAGCGATACCGTGGACAAACCGCAGGACAGCCAGCGCTTCGATTGAGACCGCCATCGCACACCCGGCGGTTGCGACCGTCGTGAGGATCAACCCGCCGAGGATCGCGGCTTTACGCCCGAAACGGTCCGACAGAGGTCCGTGTATCAACTGGCCGATAGCGATACCAAGCATAAACATGGTCAGGGTGAGCTGGACCGCCTCACGGTCGGCGCCAAATGCTCTCCCCAGCGCAGGCATCAACGGCAGCGTCCCGTCGACCCCCATGGCGCTCGTCACCGTCGTCAGCGCCAGGAGAGCCGCGAATCCCGCATTATCGAAGGTTTTTCCCGTCGGTATGGTCACCCCGCCACGGCCGGCGCCGGGAGACGGCGCACGAAGACCAGATAAGCGATCAGCGCGCAGACCGTACAGACACAGATTGTTGCCGCCATTGGAAACGGTGTACCGTCATTGAGGAGACCGATAACAGCCGTTGCCGTCGCCGCCGCAAGAAACTGAATAAAGCCGAGAAGCGACGAGGCTGCACCGGCCATCCCGGCAAAAGGAGACATCGCACCCGCCGTCGTGCCGGGCGTGATAAACGCAAAAGACGTCAACATCAGAACCACTGGCCCCATCAGCGTATAAACGTTGATGTTGCCCGACAGCACGAAAACAAGCATTCCGATTCCTGCGATCGACGCCATTGTCACGCCGATGCGGATCATCAGGTCCATCCCGATCCCGTGCGCAACCCGCGCAACCGCGATCTGTGAAACCATGTAGAACACCATGGGCACGGCCATCGCAATGCCGAATTGAAATGGGGTCAGACCGAGGTACTGGATAAGCCCCACCGGTGCGCCGGCAAAATAGGCCATCAACGCCCCATACATGAAACAGGCACAGGTCGCGTAAGCCCGAAAACCACGGTCACGCAATATCGCCCGATAATTGCGGAACAGGATCGACGGCTGCACCGCATTGGCCGTCCGGTTCCTGTTGGTCTCCGGCAGCCCGAACATGACCGCCAGCATCGTAAACAGCGCGAATCCGGCCATCGTCCAGAACAGGACCGGCCAGCCGTATTCCTGGGTAATCCAACCGGAAATAGCCGGGGCGATGGTCGGCATGATCCCGTGAATACCCATCATCAACGCGAACAGTCGCGCGGCGTCCTCCCGATCGAACAGGTCCCGAACGACAGCCCGGGCAACGATGATCCCGGAACAGGCGAAAAAGCCCTGCAGGAACCGCAGGCCGATGAGTTCACCGATACTTGCCGCCATCGAACAGGCAATCGCCGTCGCGATATACAAAGATATGCCGCCGATCAGGACCGGCTTGCGCCCGAAGCGGTCCGATAACGGACCATAGACAAGTTGCCCGAGGGCGATACCCAGCACCGCCGCACTGAGACTGTATTGCACCGAGGCCGTAGAAGTCTGGAAATAGGCGGGCACGACCGAAATGAGTGGCAGCGAGCCGTCCACCGTCAGCGGCAGCAGCATCGGCAATAGCCCGAGCAGGCCTGCCAGCAAGGCGTAGCGCCAGCGTGTCATATGCAGCTTCTTCCCGGGCAGGACATGGACGGCGGCACCTGCGTTTACACGCCCGTCACGCTGTTGCGGACACGCCGGATCATGTCCTTGAATGCGGCTTGTTCGCTCGGAGACAGATTGGCGAGACACTCGACATTCACCGCTTCGACCTCGGGGATCACCTTGCGGTACACCTTTCGCCCCTCCGGTGTGAGGAACACGTTGATTTTGCGGGCGTCGTTCTTGTTGCCCTGACGACGGACGAAACCCTTGTCTTCAAGCTTGTTAAGCGCGGCGACGGTTGTCGGGCCCTTCATGCGCACTTTTTCGGACAGTTCGCGCTGGGTCAGGCCATCTCCTTCCCACAATGCGCGGAGAAACGGCCAGAGGCCAAGCGTGACGCCATGTTGGGCGATGCGGTCGGAAAACTCGCGATTCATCGCCCGGTTTGCGTCCCAGATCAGAAAACCGATCGTGTCTTCAGGATCGAAAAAATCGTCGTTTGTCATCATCGGGATTTACACGGCGTACCAGTCGAGAGCAAGCGCCTTCGGCTTGACAGTGTCCTGATGTGGCAGGACACTTGAATTTGGGTGAAAATGAAACCCGTGCGCGGTTTTGCAGCACGGTAAAACGAGCTAACAGGGATCCGGAAACAATGGCTGACTGCACGGAATCGAAGATCAATATACGTGGCTGTGAGGTCCTCATGCGCCGTGGCGGCAACGGTGAAACAGCCCTTTTCCTACATGGTGCCAGCGGCGTAGCCGGCTGGATCCCGGCGTTCCAGGCCCTGTCCGATACCTACGACCTGATGGTGCCCGATCATCCGACTTATGGCCGGTCTGACGAGCCCGAATGGCTCGACAGCATGGACGACCTTGCAATGTTCTATCTCGATCTCATGGATGAACTGGATCTCGACGGCGTCCACCTGATCGGCAATTCGCTCGGCGGCTGGCTGGCGATGGAAATCGCGATTCGGTCCTGCACCCGGATCAAGAGCCTGACGCTGGTCGGGGCTGCCGGTATCCGCATCAAGGGCAAACCGATCGCCGATATCTTCATGATGGACCCCGATGACCTGGTCCGTGAAATCTTCGTCGATCAGACCTTCGCCGATAACATCCTCGGCATGGAACTGACCGAGGAACAGACCGACATCCAGATCCGCAACCGCGTCGCCACCGCGCGTCTCGGCTGGCAGCCGCGCCTGTTCAATCCGAACCTGCGGAAATGGCTGCACCGCATAACGGTGCCGACCCACGTGATCTGGGGCGACAGCGACAAGATCGTCGATCCCGTCTACGCCGCCGAATTCGGCAACGTCATTGCCGGATCAGAGGTAACGATGATCGAACAGGCCGGCCACCTGCCCCATGTCGAAAAAGCGGGACCGTTTGTCGATGCCGTCAACGGATTCATCCAGACGAAAGCCGCCTGAGCGCCCGCACTGAGCAGACGCTCGCTTCATAGCCTGACCTGTGCTTTTTGCAGGATATCGCGGACGCGCGCGCGCTGCTCGTCGGAGATAATCAACCGTTCGGCAAAATCTTTTCCGGCGGGCTTCGTCGCATCGATGCCGACTTTGGTCAGGGTGTGATTTTCAGGATCGGAGGTCGGGTCGAGAATAGCCCCCATCGCACCGTGAATCAGAGTCATATCCTGATTGGCACGGGTCCGCGTAGCCACCGCCCACATAACGTCGGACAGGTTGAAAATATCGACATCCTCGTCCACAACGACGACGATTTTCACGTAGAACTCTGTCCCGAGGGCTGCCATGATCGCCTGCTTGGGCTGGCCTTCGGCCGTTTTCTTCATCTGAACGACAGCCATCAATGCACCGACAGTACTTAGTGGCACATGCACCCCCGTGACATTGGGCAGGTTGCGGCGCAGCGCATTGAGTATCTCGGCTTCCCGGCTGATCGACGAGACAAGAATATGGTCGGCAGCCGTGCCCGAAGCCACGCTGTGGAACATAGCGTCTTTCCGCATCATCACCCGTTTGGCGACAAAAACGTTCTCCGTCGACCGATGGGATGCATAGCCTGTGAATTCGCCGAAAGGCCCTTCCGGCTCGTGCGTATCGGCGAGAATTTCGCCCTCGATCACGATCTCTGCGCCCGCGGGCACTTCGAGATCCGCGGTCCGGCTGACGGCGACCCGATAGGGCTCACCGAAGAGCGCACCGATGATTTCATACTTACGCACCGCCGGCGGGTAGTGATAAGCCATCGACCCCATGTAATGGATCGGATGCGTGCCGATGGTGATGACAGCCGGCAATGCCTCACCTTTCGCCTCGGCGCGGCGATGGAATTCATACATCCGCCGCCGGGAATGCAACGACAGGCCGAGCCTGTTCTTCCCCTTGAGCATAAGACGGTGAAAGCCCACCGTATCAACGCCGGTCTCCGGGTCACGCGCCGCAATCTGGCCAGCAGTGATATAGGGCGCCGCATCGACCTCGAAGTGAAACGGTATCGGCAGTTTCGTGAGGTCCACATCGTCGCCTTCAAGCACGATCTCCTCGAACGGTGCATCGCCGACCACTTCGACGGGCTGGTAATTCTGGCAGCGTTCACGATAGGCAAGCGGCAGATCATCGGGTGATGTTCCCATCGCCGCGGCCAGAAGCTGGCGGTTCCCTGCAACGTTCGTGACAACGGGCAAATCGAAACCCTCGACGTCGTCAAACATGACGACTGGGTATTTCCCGCTACGCTCCAGCTCGAAAACAGCGGACGTAATATCGAGATCACGTCGTACCGGGGCCGAAATGCGCACGAAATCGTCGGGGAAATCGCGTTGCACCATTTCGACGAAACCGCGAAGACTCTGATCTGACATACTAACTCCTTTATTGAGCGCCGGGATCGATGCGTTTGCCGGTCGGAAGGCGAAATCTGCAGGACCCGTTCGATTTGTTTTGTTGCATCGCAGCAATTATTGCAAAATCCGATACAGAAGGCGACACCGGAATACTGAAAAAGAATGAAACCAGGTACAGCGGAGATCATCGGCGGCGGATTTGGCGGGCTTGTTGCCGCCATCGCTCTTGCGCGCAGGCACTGGACGGTCCGGCTGCACGAACGCCGGGAAGCTGTCGATTCAGAAGGGTACGGGATTGCTGTGCAGCGCAATATGGCCGCGATTTTTGAGACATTCGGCGTTCTCGAAGAGGTCCTCGCCGGCGGCGCCCGCCTCGACCGCCGGGATTCGCTCGACCGTCATGGCCGCGTATTGATGAGCCGACCTACCGAACGCAGCCCCTATCGCGTAGATCGCCGCCATATCGTGCAGGTGCTCGCGGAAGAAGCCCGACATGCCGGAGTCGATCTGTGTTTCGGCTCAACCGTAACGGAAGCACAGCCGGACGGGCGTCTTATGACCGCAGACGGACAGGCCTTTTCCGCCGATCTGGTGGTCATCGCCAACGGTGTCAATTCAGCCCTCCGCGATGAAAGCGGTCTCCTGACGAAACGCCGTCTGGAGCGGGACGGCGCCGTCCGCATCGCCATTCCACGCCTGCCGGATGAAATCGCGTCAGCCGCCATTGACGGAACACCAATGATCGAGGCCTGGGCCGATAACCGGCGCGTGTTGTACTGCCCGGTCGACAGCGGAAGATTCTACGTGCTGCTCGGCAGCCTGGCCGAAGATACCGAGGCGCGCGCGACAACCATTGACCCCTCGGTCTGGAGCAGATCTTTTCCGACCTTGCGACACTTCTTTAACCGCGTGGCAACGGAGGCCGATTGGACTCAGGCCCGATGGGCACAATACCAGACGGTCACGCTCCGGCGCTGGTCGACACAGAAAATCGCCATCCTCGGAGATGCGGCCCATGCCATGCCTCCGTATCTGGCCCAGGGCGCCGGACATGCCATGATGAACGGCCTGGGGCTCGCCGTGGCGCTCGACGCGGCTCCCGACCTCGCGTCGGGCCTCGCGCGATGGGAACAGCGCGAACGACCACTGACCGATCACACCCAGCGCTGGACACGTCTCTACGGCAACACGCTATTCCTGCCCGACCCGCTGAAGAAACTCGCCATCCAGGCGGAGCAGCGTATCCCATGGCTTGCCCGACAGTACGCCCGCGCGGCGAACCATCTGCCAACGGGCTGCGAAAAGACATGACAGATCGGGCAATCCGCTAGCCGCCTTACCGCCTGTTTCTGCTCTGGCGGGTGAACACGGATATGAGATACAATCCCGGCATGGCAGCCTCATCCCTGCAATTCACCCCGCTTGGTACCTATATCGGCGCCCGTGTCGACGGCATCGATTTGTCAGAGCAAATCGACGACGATTCCGCCGCGATGCTGGAAAAGGCGCTGGCCGATCACCTGGTGCTTGTCTTCCCGAAACAGTCATTGTCTGAGGAAGACCAGATTCGTTTTGCTGGAACCTTCGGCGACGTCAGCCAGCATCTCCGCCCCGATGCCCTGCGCAACAAGGGTGTCCCCGCTGCGAACCCCGCCGTGATGATGGTCACCAATGAGCGCAAGGATGGCAAACCGGTCGGCTACCTGCCCGACGGTGAAATTTTCTACCACACGGATTCCTGCTTCATGGAAACGCCTCAGCGTGCCGTGTGTCTGTACGGGATGGCGGTTCCGGAAACCGGCGGCGATACGATCTTTGCCAGCGCGTGCCGGATGTACGAGACCCTCCCTGCAGACCTCAAAACGCGGCTAACAGGTCGCAATGCCCTGAACTCCTTCGAGTTCGGAATTTCCGTGAAAACGGTGGAAAAGTTCGACCGCGACAAGGCGGTGTCTCACAGCCACCCCGCGATCGGCATCGACCCGCGCGACGGGCGCCGGTTCCTGTATATGAACGAGCTGATGACCGAGGAAATTGACGGGCTGTCGGAGGCCGAGAACCGCGAGACGCTCAAGGCCGTGTTCGCCCATATCCGCACCTCGCCGGATCACTACCGCCATAAATGGCGCATCGGCGATCTTGTGCTTTGGGATAACCGCCGCGCCCAGCATGCCCGGACCGACTTTCCGCCGGATCAGCCGCGCAAACTGCGCAGGGTGCCGGTTGCGGACGACAAACCGGTGAAGATGGCCCCCGCCTGATATAGGCCAGCGGATATACTTTGATATTTGCCCCCGCGCCTTTCGCGGCCCAGAATAATCCAACAAGAACATCACATCGGGGCAGGAGGAAATCATGGCGACATATTTACTGGTGCACGGCGCCTGGCATGGCGGCTG
>CAJQLI010000263.1 GCA_905479125.1 uncultured Alphaproteobacteria bacterium
CGAGAACGTCGTACAGATGACCCTGCAGGAAAGCCATATCCCCGAACGCGCGATCATGACCACCCGCCACAGCACGAACCCGTCCGGCACCGGCCGCACCCTGGCGCACCGCGACTCCCCTGAAGCGGCCGCTAACCCGGCCCCGTCCTCTTCGGCTCCTCCCCCGACCCGAAGAGGTTGAGGCCGTCGCACCGGTGCCGGACGACCCACCCGTCATGTTCCGCTGGCGCAAACAGGTATTCCGCATCGAACATGCCGACGGGCCGGAACGCATAGCCCCTGAATGGTGGCATGACGGGCTCGGGCTCGGCCTGGGTGACAACGAGCAGGATGAGGCCGCAGACGACTCCGGCAGCGATGGAACCGACATCACACAGGCTGCCACGAACGCCTCCATCCAGGACAAAATTCGTGACTATTACCGCGTCGAAGACCGTCGCGGTCGCCGTTTCTGGGTCTACCGCGAAGGCGTCTACAGACCCGGCGCTCAACCCCACTGGTACGTCCACGGCGTATTCGGCTGAACAAAGACATCAACAGGAGAACAGATATGAAAACGAACAATCCCGAATCCGAAGCAGGTCTTTATTTCTTCACCATATACACGCACCGGCAGGAGACCCGCCTCGGCAGGATTACCCGGCGGGGCATGCGGGCGAACGCCCTCGGGCGGACAACCGAAGCACACTGGCACAACCTGTCGCGGGTTTTCCCGAATATCAGGCTTGATGCCTTTACCCTGATGCCCGACCGCATCCACGGAATCATCGAGATCGAGGAAGACGCCCCGCACGGCATCGCCACCATCCTGCGGACTTTCAAATCGTTTTCAGCCCGCGAGATCAACAAAATGCAGCAGACCCCCGGGAACATGATCTGGCAGCAGGTACATGACGAATGCGATCTGCACGACGCAGCCGCCCTGGAAGAAACGCAGGCCTTTATCACGACCGCCCCCACACGTTGGCAGGACGATCGCCGCCAGCGGCTCAACCCGGTATCGCGCCAGAAAACCGGATATTCCCTGAACTGGCTTCTGCCGTCCTTCCTCGCCGCTGAAGTTTAAACCCGGAAAATCATCAAAGCTGACACCGTGTTTTTCCACCATGCCCGGAATTTCCATTCAACAAATACATGTCCCTTTATGCAGAACTTGAAGTCACCACTAATTTCTCCTTTCTGCGAAGTGCCTCGCACCCGGCGGAGATGGCGAAAACGGCAGCGGCGCTTGGCCTGGCAGCAGTGGCGGTGGCGGATAGAAACACTCTGGCAGGGGTTGTTCGCGCCCACCAGGCGGCGAAGCAGGCGGGGATAAAGCTTGTCGTCGGCGCCCGTCTCGACCTGCGGGATGCGCCGTCCCTGCTCTGTTTCCCGACCGACCGGGCGGCCTATGGGCGACTGTCAAAGCTGATCACCCTGGGGCGCCGCCGCGCGGCCAAGGGCGATTGCGAAATATACCTCGAAGACGTGTTTGCCCATTCGGGCGGCCAGCTTTTTATTTCCCTGCCGCCCCGGGAAATGGAACGGGAACCCGACCCCGCCTATATCGCCCATCTGCACCGCCTGAGAGAAGTCCTGGGCCGCGATGTCTGGATCGCCGCCCGCTGCCGCTATCATGGCGACGACACCGCACGGCTCTGGTCCCTCACCCAGCTTGCGGTCGAGGTAAACATCCCGCTGGTTGCCACCAACGACATCCGGATGCATGTGCCGGACCGCAAGGCCCTGATGGACGTGCTTACCTGCATCAGAGAACACTGCAGCGTCGATCAGGCCGGGTTCCGCCTCATGGCCAATGCAGAGCGCCATTTCAAACCACCGGCAGAAATGGCACGGCTGTTCCGACGACATCCAGAAGCTGTCATGCAGACGATGGTCATCGCCGAGCGCTGCACCTTTTCGCTCGACGAACTGCGCTACGAGTACCCGGATGACGAGGCCCCACCCGGCACTACACCGCAGGCGGAACTCGCGCGTCTGTCCCGGGAAGGCGCAAAAACCCGCTACCCCGACGGCGTACCGGAAAAAGTCAGCGCCCAGCTCGTTTATGAGCTGAAGCTCATAAACGAGCTGAACTATGCCCCCTACTTTCTGACTGTCCATGACATCGTCCGGTTTGCCCGGTCGCAGGGCATCCTGTGCCAGGGGCGTGGCTCAGCGGCAAATTCGGCGGTCTGTTACTGCCTCGGCATCACGGCCATAAACCCTGCCGAGATTGACCTGCTGTTTGAACGTTTCGTGTCAGCTGAACGTAACGAGCCGCCGGATATCGACGTCGATTTCGAACATGAGCGGCGCGAAGAGGTCATCCAGTACATCTACACGAAATACGGGCGGGAGCGCGCCGGACTGGCCGCAACGGTCATCCATTACCGTACACGCATGGCCGTCCGCGAAGTCGGCAAGGCCCTTGGCCTGACAGAAGACACCATCGCCACGCTGGTCGCTACCGTGTGGGGCTGGCGGTCGGACGGGCTGGAGCAAAAGCATATCCGCGAAGCCGGGCTCGACCCCGATGATCCACGCCTGTCTCTCGCCATCCGCCTCGCCGCCGAGCTGACCGGCTTTCCCCGGCATCTGTCACAGCATGTCGGCGGCTTTGTCATTACCCGTGGGCCCCTGTCAGAGCTCGTCCCCATTGCCAATGCCGCAATGCAGGACCGCACAACCATCGAATGGGACAAAGACGACCTGGATGCGCTCGGCATCCTCAAGATCGACGTGCTCGCACTGGGCATGCTGACCTGTATTCGCAAAGGCTTCGACATGCTGGAACGGCACTACGGCCGCAAGGTCGACCTTGCCACCGTCCCGACGGGAGACCCCGCCGTGTACGACATGCTGTGCGAGGCCGATTCCGTCGGTGTCTTCCAGGTCGAAAGCCGCGCGCAGATGACCATGCTACCGCGCCTGAAGCCGCGCATCTTCTACGATCTCGTCATCGAGGTCGCCATCGTTCGTCCGGGTCCGATACAGGGCGACATGGTGCACCCCTATCTACGCCGCCGGAACGGCGAAGAACCAGTCGATTTCCCATCCGAGGAACTCCGCGAAGTGCTCGCAAAAACCCATGGCGTGCCGCTGTTCCAGGAACAGGCGATGAAGATCGCCATCGTCGCCGCAGGGTTCACACCATCGGAGGCGGATCAACTGCGCCGCGCTATGGCGACGTTCCGGCATACCGGGACAATCCATACCTTCGAGCAGAAACTGATCGAAGGCATGGTCGCCAAAGGCTACGAGCGCGATTTCGCCGAACGCTGCTTCCGCCAGATCGAAGGGTTCGGCGATTATGGTTTTCCCGAAAGCCACGCAGCAAGCTTCGCCCTGCTGGTCTACGTCTCCGCCTGGCTGAAATGCCATTATCCGGACGTCTTTGCTGCGGCCATCCTCAACAGCCAGCCCATGGGCTTCTACGCCCCCGCGCAGCTTGTACGCGATGCCCGTCAGCATGACGTCGAAGTACGGCCGGTCGACGTCAACCATAGCGACTGGGACAAC
>CAJQLI010000264.1 GCA_905479125.1 uncultured Alphaproteobacteria bacterium
TAAAGTCGATATCGGCGATGCCGAAATTTTTTACGAGGAAGCCGGAGACGGCGATCCGATCATGTTCGTGCCCGGCCTCGGTGGCGGTGGTGCGGTGTGGAACCAGCAGATACCGGCATTCTCGGATACCTACCGGACGATTGTCCACGATCATCGCGGGTGCGGACAGAGCTCCTATTCCAGGATTGAATATTCGGTCGACCAGATGGCGGAAGATGCCATTCGGCTGATGGACCGGCTCGGCATCGAGCGTGTGCACTGGGTCGGTCATTCGACGGGCGGCGCCATGGGCCAGACCGTCGCGCAGGATCATCCGGACCGGCTCGCATCCCTGGTGCTCAGCGCGACCTGGGCCGGACAGGATTCCTATTTCAACCGCGCCTTTGCCGCGCGCCGATCCGTGTTGTCCGCTTCCGGTACCGCAGATTACGCGCGCCATTCGATCCTGACACTTCTACCGCCATGGTACATCACGCAGAACCCGGACCGGATCGACGAGCTTGAAGGTTACCTCGCGGGTGCCGACCAGCCGGTCGAAATCATGGAAAGCCGGATCGACGCGATTTGCGCTTATGACCGGCGTGCCGGCATGGGAGATATAAAGGCGCCGACCCTGGTGATCGTCGCCGAGGATGACATGGTCACGCCGCGCTACCTGTCCGATGAACTGGCGGAAAATATCCCCGGTGCTGAAAAGATCGTCATCCCGACCGGCGGCCATTTTGTGATTCACGTCGAAACCGGTGCGTATAACAGCGCTGTGCGTGACTTCATCGACCGGCACCCGCTTTGAAGATGACGGAGCAACCCTCCCCCCGATCCGGGCAGCCGGCGGCATGATTTCGATTATCGGGGCAGGCGCCTGGGGCACCGCGCTGGCACTCGCTGCCCGTCGCGCCGGGAACGACGTTTCTATCTGGGCCTTTGAGGCCGAGATCGTCGCGGCGATAAACAACAATCACGAAAATACGCTGTACCTGCCCGGTGTCGCGCTCGATCCTGCGATCCGGGCGACCGCCGACCTGGCAGAGGCCGCGACGGCGGATGTTCTGTTGCTGGCGCCCCCGGCGCAGCACCTGCGCTCTACCATCGCGCCGCTTGCCGGGGCCCTGCCCGCGACCGTACCGCTGATTGTCTGTGCCAAGGGGATCGAACAGGAAACCCTCGCGTTGATGAGTGAAGCGGTGGAGGCGACGTTCCCGCGCAACCCCGTGTTTATCCTGTCCGGCCCGACATTCGCGGCCGACGTGGCGGCAGGGCTGCCGACGGCGGTCACTCTTGCGGGCAGCGACCTTGGCGCGGCTCAAGCCTTGGCCGACCGGCTGAGTTCCGACCGCTTCCGGCCCTATTCGGGCGACGATGTGATCGGCGCGCAGATCGGTGGTGCGATCAAGAATGTGCTGGCGATTGCCTGCGGCATCGCGGAAGGGCGCGACTTCGGCGACAATGCGCGTGCTGCGCTGGTCACCCGCGGGCTCGCTGAACTGACCCGGCTGTGCCTCGCCAAGGGCGGGCGGGCTGAAACGATGATGGGCCTGTCAGGGCTCGGCGATCTCGTGCTGACCTGCACGAGTGCGCAGTCGCGCAATTACTCGCTTGGCCTGGCACTGGGCGCAGGCCAGGCGCTGGCGGAAATTCTGGGTCAGCGAAACTCGGTCGCCGAAGGCGTCTTCACCGCAAGTGCTGCCGTCGCGCTGGCGGAACAGCTTGGTATCGAGATGCCGATTGCGGCGGCGGTCGACGCGGTGCTGAACCGGGATGCAGACATAAATACGGTCATTGAAGCACTGTTGTCGCGTCCGTTACGGGAGGAGGCGGACTGACCGCCGTTCCAATCCCCCGCACCGTGATGTATTCACGTATTCGCGGTGACGATAGTGGCACGAGGATGCAGGACCATGGCGAAGCAGTACTGGCTTTTCAAATCCGAACCCGGCGCGTGGTCGTGGGACGACCAGGTGAAAAAGGGCGTCGAACACTGGGACGGCGTGCGCAACTATCAGGCCAATAACAACATGAAGGCCATGAAGAAGGGCGATAAAGGCTTCTTCTATCATTCGGTCAACGAAAAGCAGATCGTCGGTATCGTCGAGGTCGTGAAGGAACATTACCCCGACCACACCGATGACTCGGGGCGTTTCGGGATGGTCGATATCAAGGCGCTCGAGCCGGTCAAGACGCCGGTGACGCTGGCCGATGTGAAGGCAGAGCCGAAGCTTGCCGATTTCGCGCTGGTCAAACAGTCGCGCCTGTCGGTGGTGCCGGTGGGCAAGGATGAATGGAAGCTGTTGTGCAAGATGTGCGGCGTCAAACCCTGACCCCCGATCTGACTCCCGCCTTGATTTCAGGCGCGATCCCGTCATGACCGGTCCGGTATTCCTGTGCCGTCTCGACGAGATGGAAGATCCCGGCAGCAAGGGGTTCGAGAATATTGACGGCGAGAAACCTTTCTTTCTGGTTCGCCGCGGGGGCGAGGTTTTCGGCTACCGGAATTCCTGCCCCCATTACGGGGCGCCGCTCGACTGGAAACCCGATGCGTTCCTGTCCTATGACAGGGACATGATCCTGTGCTCGATGCATTCGGCGCTGTTCAATATCGATGACGGCAGATGCGTCGACGGCCCCTGCCCCGGCCAGAAGCTGGAACCGGTGGCGTTGGATATACGCGAAGACGGTATCTTCCTCGCCGGGTGAACAGGAACGGGGTGGAAAACGGGGACGGGTTGTCGCATCCGTCTTGCCCGTGACGCCATAAATAATGATAATCGACTGAAACGGCGCGCAAACAGCCCGTTCACCCAAGGGAGAAAACCATGTCAGAACACGATCTTTGTCCGGTCCCGGCCGACTGGGCGCAGAACGCGCTGGTCGATGAAGCGAAGTACAACGAGATGTATGCGCAGTCGATCGATGACCCGGAAGCCTTCTGGGGTGAGCAGGGCAAGCGGATCGACTGGATCAAGCCTTATACCCAGGTAAAGGACGTGTCCTACGCCCGGGACGATCTGCATATCCGCTGGTATCAGGACGGCACGCTGAACGCCTCGGTGAACTGTCTCGACCGGCACCTGGCGACGCGCGGCGACCAGACGGCGATCATCTGGGAAGGTGACGATCCCAATGATTCCAAGTCGCTGACCTACCGCGAGCTGTATGAAGAAGTCTGCCGGTTCTCCAATGTCCTGAAAGCCAATGGCGCGAAAAAGGGCGATCGGATCACGATTTATCTGCCGATGATCCCGCAGATCGCCGTCGCCGTACTGGCCTGTGCGCGTATCGGTGCGGTGCATTCGGTCATATTCGGCGGGTTTTCGCCCGATTCCATCTCCGGGCGCATTCACGATTCGGATTCGACCATCATCATCACGTCGGATGAGGGCGTGCGCGGCGGCAAGTCGATCCCGCTCAAGGCGAATGTCGACGAAGCGCTGACCAAATGCCCGACCATTGCAAAATGCATCGTCGTCAAACATACCGGCGGCGATATCGGCTGGGTCGACGGGCGCGATGTCTGGTATCACGAAGCGATGGCCGATGCTGCGCCCGACTGCGCGCCGGAAGAAATGAACGCCGAAGACCCGCTGTTCATCCTGTACACGTCGGGCTCAACCGGCAAGCCGAAGGGCGTGCTGCACACCACCGGCGGCTACATGGTCTACGCGTCGATGACCCATCAATACGTGTTCGATTATCACGACGGCGATGTGTACTGGTGCACCGCCGATGTCGGCTGGATCACCGGCCACAGCTATATCGTCTATGGCCCGCTCGCCAATGGTGCGACCACGCTGATCTTTGAAGGCGTGCCGAACTACCCGGATTTTTCCCGTTTCTGGCAGGTCTGCGACAAGCACCAGGTAAATATATTCTATACCGCGCCGACGGCGATCCGCGCCCTGATCCGCGAAGGCAACGCGCCGGTTGAAGCGACCAGCCGCAAATCGCTGCGCCTGCTCGGCTCGGTCGGTGAGCCGATCGATGCCGAGGCATGGAACTGGTATCACACCGTGGTTGGCAACGGGAATTGCCCGATCGTCGATACCTGGTGGCAGACCGAAACCGGCGGCATTGCCATTACCCCGCTGCCGGGCGCGACCGCGCTGAAGCCGGGTTCGGCGTCGAAGCCGTTTTTCGGTATCCAGCCGGCGCTTGTCGATGCCGACGGCAACGTTCTCGGAGGTGCGGCGCAGGGCAATCTGATCCTGACCGATTCCTGGCCGGGCCAGATGCGCACCGTGTTCGGCGATCACGACCGGTTTTACGAGACCTATTTTTCCGCCTATCCGGGAAGTTATTTCACGGGCGATGGCTGCCGCCGCGACGCAGACGGCTATTACTGGATCACCGGGCGGGTTGATGACGTGATCAACGTATCGGGCCACCGCATGGGCACCGCCGAGGTCGAAAGCGCCCTCGACAGCCATCCGATGGTCGCCGAATCCGCCGTTGTCGGCTATCCGCACGATATCAAGGGCCAGGGGATTTACGCCTATGTCACCCTGATGGAAGGCGAGGAGACATCCGAGGAACTGCGGAAGGAACTGGTGCAGTGGGTGCGCAAGGAAATCGGCCCCATCGCCTCGCCCGATCTCATCCAGTGGGCCCCCGGCCTGCCGAAAACCCGGTCCGGCAAGATCATGCGCCGCATCCTGCGCAAGATTGCCGCCAATGAACATGACCAGCTCGGCGATACGTCGACCCTGGCCGACCCGGCGGTGGTGGATGATCTGGTGGTGAATCGCCAGAACAAGTAGGCGTAAACACTATATCTTGTGTTTTGGGGCGTTCAGAACCGGCAATCGTTAAGATAATCGCCGGAATTGGCGAACAAATGCGGGGTATAGGTGGGGCAAAACGGGAACATGTGTGTGCATGTGTCGGACAAAAGTGGTCAGGAACAACCCACTAGCCGATTCGGTTGGGGTTTCTCAACACTTGCCCCCAAGACCTTGATTTAGTTCCGGAAATTGACGTTTCGGGTGCCTATCCAGATACCGTGCCCGGAGCGCCCTAGAAGTCGACGCAGCGGCCGGCTTTTTCCCAGTCGCCATAGCGCGTCGGGTCGGGGCCGCCGCGGCCGCCGATTTCCTTCGGTGCTTTCTTCGTATCGGTTTCGGGCGCCGGTTTTGCGGCGCCCGCCGGGTTGGTGGCGTCGGTGGATGGTTTTTCAGGTGTCTTTGTCATATGTCCAATATGGGGCGTGTTTGCGGCTTTGCCAAGCCGTGCCGCGCCAGAACACGCCCTTGAACGGGGGGAATATTCACCCCAGATAAAGCCTGTGCCATACGCTTTGGCGCGCTTTGACATCGGGCCTTACAGAGGGGCCTTAAAGTTGGGATGACATGAACTACCTGAAGACAGCCATTCTTCTCGCCGGGATGACGGCCCTGTTCGTCGGCATCGGCTTTATGCTCGGCGGGCCGACCGGCATGCTGATCGCCCTTGCCATCGCAGTGGGCATGAACGTGTTCGCCTACTGGAATTCCGACCGGATGATGCTGTCGATGTACGGCGCGACCGAAGTCGATGCGCGCTCGGCGCCGGGGCTTTACGGCACGGTCGAACAGCTTGCCGATCGTGCTGGCCTGCCGATGCCGAAGGTCTATATCATCGATACGGACCAGCCCAACGCGTTTGCGACGGGGCGTAATCCGGAAAACGCAGCGGTGGCGGCGACCAGCGGCCTGCTGCGCATCCTGTCGACGGAGGAGGTCGCCGGTGTCATGGCGCATGAACTGGCCCATGTGAAAAACCGCGACACGCTGATCATGACCATCACCGCGACCGTCGCCGGGGCGATTTCCATGCTGGCGACCTTTGCGATGTTCTTCGGCGGCAACCGCAACAACCCGCTCGGGCTGATCGGCACCATCCTGATTATGATCCTGGCACCGATTGCCGCCATGCTGGTCCAGATGGCGATCTCGCGCACCCGCGAATATGCCGCCGACCGCGCAGGTGCTGAAATCTGCGGTCACCCCTTGTGGCTGGCATCGGCGCTCGACAAGCTGGAGCGTGGAGCGCAAGTCATTGATAACCCCGAAGCTGAAAACAATCCGGCCACCGCGCATATGTTCATTGTCAATCCGCTGCATGCACGGTCGATCGACGGCTTGTTCACGACCCACCCGAATATGCAGAACCGGATCGCGAAATTGCGTGAAATGGCCGGGGCACCCGTCGCCGGGCCGTGGGGTTAAGCTGTAACGGAAAGCGGCGCCTATCAGATATTCTGTAGATATCCGCATGGCTGGCATAGCTATTCGCATTGTAAGGCGCGCACTTTCGGTTATCTTCCGCCCATGAACAATTCTTCCCAAACCAGAGCCGATCTCGGCACCATCGGTCTTGCAGCGCGTGAGCGCGCCCATACCGTCCTCCACGAAGTCCTGGACCGCGGGCGGCCGCTCGACGAGGTGCTTGCCACCGATAAAAGGTTCTCCCGTCTTAATGACCGAGACCGCGCCTTCGCGCGCAACCTGGTGGCGACGACGCTGCGCCGCCTCGGCCAGATCGACGCGCTGATTGCGGACTGTCTCGACAAACCCCTGCCGCCCTCCGCCGCTGCCGCCCGTAATGCGCTGCGTATCGGTATCTGTCAGATTCTGTTCCTTGATACCCAGACGCATGCCGCCGTCGATACAGCCGTGACGCTGGCCGCCAAGCGCGGGCCGGAACAGTTCAAGGGACTGGTCAACGCGATCCTGCGGCGCATCGTCCGGGCGGGCGAAGCCGAAATTCTGGAAGCCTTTCCCGAAGTCCTGAACGTGCCGGAATGGCTCTGGAAGTCGTGGTTTGCGTCATTCGGCGAAGATACCGCGATGGCGATTGCCGCGCGTCATGTCCAGACGCCGCCGATTGATTTCACCGTGCGCGGTGATGCCGCCGACGTGGATGGCTGGGCGGCGCGTCTTGGCGGCGAGCGGATCGGTCAGTGCAGCGTGCGGATGGCCCATGCCGGCGATATCGCGGCGCTTGAAGGTTTCGACGATGGTGTGTGGTGGGTGCAGGATGCCTCGGCGGCGCTGCCGGCCCAGGTCCTGCTGAGTGCCGTGGCTGCATCTGCGGCTTCCGGTTTCCGGGTCGCCGACCTGTGCGCGGCGCCGGGCGGCAAAACGGCCCAGCTCGCGGCTGCCGGGCTCGACGTGACCGCGGTTGATGTCTCGGGTCCGCGTCTGGGCACGTTGCGTGAAAACCTCACCCGGCTGAAAATGACCGCGGACGTGGTCGAAGCGGATGTGTTGTCATGGAAACCGTCCGCGCCGTTCGATGCGATCCTGCTCGATGCGCCGTGCTCGGCGACCGGCACCATCCGTCGGCACCCGGATATTCCCCATCTTAAAACCGCCGCCGACGTAACCCACCAGACCGATCTGCAGCGCAAGTTCCTGGATCATGCGGCGGAAATGCTCGAGCCCGGTGGCGTTATTGTTTACAGCGTCTGCTCGCTTCAGGAATCCGAAGGCCCCGGCCAGATCGAGGCACTGCTGAAACGGAACGAGGCGCTTCAGATCGATCCGGTCGAGCCGGCGGAGGTTCCGGATTTCGATGCCTGCATCACGCCAGCGGGCGCTCTACGCGTGACGCCGGCCCATCTTGCCGATAAAGGCGGTGCCGACGGGTTCTATATCGCCCGGTTGCGCAAAATTGACACGCCATGAGACGCGCAGATTACTTGCCGCGACTCGTCCGAACTGATACCTAGACGCCGTGCAGAAACCGGTCAGAATCGCCCCCTCCATCCTCTCCGCTGACTTCGCGGCGCTGGGTGACGAAGTCCGCGCAATAACCCGCGCCGGGGCGGACTATATCCACGTCGATGTGATGGACGGCCATTTCGTGCCCAATATCACGATCGGGCCCGATGTCGTGAAGGCTTTGCGCTCCGCCAGCAAGCAGCCGTTTGACGTACATCTGATGATTTCGCCGGTCGATCCCTATATCGAGGCATTCGTGAATGCCGGCTCGGACATCATCACCGTCCATGCCGAGGCCGGACCGCATCTGCACCGCACGATCCAGCTGATAAAATCATACGGGGTGAAGGCCGGTGTGTCGCTGAACCCGGCGACACCCGCTTCGGCGGTTTTCGAAGTCCTGTCCGATATCGACCTCGTCCTCGTGATGAGCGTCAATCCGGGATTCGGTGGCCAGAAATTTATCCCCGGCATGCTCCGTAAGATCGAAACGCTGCGCGAAGCGATCGACGAGACGGGCCGCGACATCGATCTCGAAGTCGATGGCGGGATCGATGCCAAGACGGCGAAGGCTGCGATTGCGGCAGGTGCCGATGTTCTTGTTGCCGGCAGCGCGACGTTCAAGGGCGGCAAGCGCCGCTATGCTGCAAATATACGCGGGCTTCGTGGCGTCAAATGACAGACGAGTCGGGCGCAAAGATAATCGATACCGAAGAGCCGCTCCTGGACGACGCGGCCCCCCGCCGTCCGGCGTCCCCTGCGCCAATGAATTTCAAGCCGCGTCCGCGGCCCCTGGCGCGCCGGTTTCCTGTTATCGAGATGGCACGCGAAGGCACCTACTGGGTCGCGCGGATCTGGTTTCGCGGTGTGTTCTACAGTAATTCGCTGCGCGGCCGTCGGCCACAGGCACTGACGCTTATCCCCGAGGAAAACTGGCCGGGCAGTTCCGACCGCGGCGCCGGCCTCGTCGAGGGCCGGTTCCGGTTTCTCAACCATACGCTCAATGCCGAGGATGCTTTCTCCAAGGCGCTCGAAGCGGGCCCAGCGTGGCAGGCCGAACTTCACAGTTTCGACTGGTTGCGCGACATGCGGGCCGTCGGTACCGAGGCTGCCCGAATCCAGGCGCGAAACTGTGTCGCGAGCTGGATATCGGCCAACCCTAAATGGGATCCGCTGACGTGGCGCCCGGATGTGTTGTCGAGCCGATTGTGCAACTGGTTGACCCATGCGGAGTTTGTGTCGGCCGGTGCCGATGCGAGTTTTGCGTCGCTCTTTCTCGACAACATTGCGCGCCAGGTGAAACACCTGCGGCGCGTTGCCCGCTTCATGCCCGACGGCATCGACCGGATGATGGTAACCAAAGCGCGGGTCTATGCGGCCTTGTGTCTTCCCGGTGGTGCGCGTTATGCGCCGCGGCTGGTCAAGATCGTGGCGGCAATGTGTGAACGGCAGATCCTGCCCGATGGCGGGCATATCGAGCGTAATCCCAAGGCGCAGATGGCGGCTTTGCGTCATCTGATTGACCTCCGCGCCGTCCTGCAGGCATCGAATATCGATGTTCCCGAAGCCCTGCAGCGCGCGATCGACAGGGCAGCACCGATGCTGCGTTTCTATCGTCATGGAGATGGCGGGCTGGCGCTGTTTAACGGCGCGAACGAGGGCGAGGCCTGGCTGATTGACGTCGTGCTGACCAAGGCGGAATCTCGCGGGAAACCGGTTACGTCCGCACCGCATACAGGGTTCGAGCGTTTCATGGCGAACCGCACGCTGGTGATCGCCGATTCAGGCGCGCCGTCTGCCGTCGGCAAGGGTGTGCATGCCGGTACGCTGAGCTTCGAGATGAGCGTCGGGAAGCAGCGCATCGTCGTCAATTGCGGCGCCTATGCCGGGCGGGACGAGCGGTGGAAGCTCGCTCAGCGGTCGACCGCGGCACATTCGACCATGATCGTGGATGACCGGAATTCGACCGAGTTGCGGGATGACGGCTCGATTGGCGTGCGCCCTGAAAACGTTACGGCCGAGCGGCTGGAGGCGGATGGTAATACGTGGCTCGATCTCAGCCATGATGGGTATCTCGGCCCTCTCGGGTTGATTCATCGCCGGCGTATTTACGTCAACGCGTCGGGGACCGACGTGCGCGGCGAGGATACGCTCGAGGGGACGGGCGAACACCGCTTCGCGATTCGTTTCCATCTGCATCCGTCGGTGAAGGCATCGCTGGTGAAAGACGGGGCGTCCGTCCTGCTGCGGCTGCCGGATAAATCAGGATGGCGGATGCGCTGTTCCGGCGGTGTCGCCAGCTTGCAGGAAAGTATCTATCTCGGTGATGGGCATGAATCCCGGCGCTCCGAACAGATTGTCATTTCGGGCGCGAGCAGCCAGGGCGAGGCAAAGGTCAAATGGGCGCTGACGCGGCTCAGCGACAGCTAGTCTTCAGCCTGATTATATTGATCCTGTGACGCGGAACGGATTACGCGATCAGAGCTGCCAGCGGCGATAGCCGGCCGGCAGTTCGAGATCGCGCCACATGCCTTTTACGTCGGCAATGACACCGTCATCGGCGGCGAGCCTGGCGAAATCGGCTTCACCGTAATTGGCATAGACATCATGGGATACCGCACCGACGACGCAGTCATATCCTGATGCGCCGTCCAGCGAGTCCATCAGATCGACATTGTATTCGTGCTTTGCCTCCGCCGCATCGGCGAATGCATCGTGCACATCGACGGTAAACCCGCGACCGACCAGCGCATTGATGATGTCGATTACGCGCGAATTGCGAAGGTCCGGCACGTTTTCCTTGAATGTCAGTCCGAGGATCAGCACCCGCGCGCCAGCACCCTTACCCTGCTGGCCGACGGCGGAAGCGATGCAATCGGCAACATAGGGTCCCATCGCATCATTGATGCGCCGGCCTGCGAGAACGATTTCCGGATGATGCCCCACGGCGACAGCCGCATGTGCGAGGTAGAACGGATCGACCCCGATGCAGTGACCGCCGACCAGGCCCGGCCGGAAGTTCAGGAAGTTCCACTTGGTGCCGGCAGCTTCCAGCACGTCATGGATCGAGATGCCCATCTTGTGAAAGATCGTGGCGACCTCGTTGACGAAGGCGATGTTGATATCGCGCTGGGCGTTCTCGATTACCTTGGCGGCTTCGGCCGTCTTGATGTCGGCGGCGGGAAACACGCCTCCCGATGTAACTGCGCCGTACATTTCGCAGAGCGTTTCCGCGACGGCCGGGGTCTGGCCGGCAACAACCTTGGTGATCTTGTCGACCGTATGTTCCCGGTCGCCCGGATTAATCCGTTCCGGCGAATAGCCGAGGAAAAATTCTTCGCCGCATTTCAGGCCGGATGCTTCCGCCAGGATCGGTCCGCAGACGTCTTCGGTAACGCCCGGATAAACGGTGCTTTCATAGACGACGATCGCGCCCTTTGACATTACTTCGCCGACCATCTTGCTCGCGCCGCGGACAGCGCCGAGGTCGGGCTGGTTGTTGGCGCCTACCGGGGTCGGTACCGTAACGATGTATATGTCGGCACCCTCGATGTCTGCGGTATTCGCGGAATAGACAAGTGTGCTCGCCTTAAGCCGGTCGGGTTCGACCTCGCGGGTGCGATCCTCGCCGCCTTGAAGCTCGGAGACGCGCCCCGCATCGATATCGAAACCGATGACCGGGTAGGTTCGAGCGAGGGCAACCGCGAGGGGCAGACCGACGTAACCGAGGCCAACGACAACTATTTTACTATTCTTATCCATGGGAATCCGTCCATTCAAGACCGGCGTCGATCTAGTTTGAATGAGAGGGGCTGTCAACAAAAGCGTCGCCGCGATTCCTGTTTATCCGGATTCACTCGATGAACGCCTTATGTCGAATCAATTTGTGTGGCATATTAGACGATCGATAGGTGGGCATTGATATGGCGAATTCGGCGGTTGACGT
>CAJQLI010000265.1 GCA_905479125.1 uncultured Alphaproteobacteria bacterium
TGCTGATCGTCTATGGAATATTCGCGCTGAAGACGCCTAATCTCACAATGCCCGCGCGTCTGGAAAAGCCGCTGGCGCCTGTCACCGGCCTTGCCACCGGTATCGTCAACGGGCTGACGGGATCGCAACTGATGCCCGTGCTTCCCTATCTGATGGCACTGAATCTCGACCGCGAACGTTTCGTGCAGGCGATAAACTGCTCGTTCACCTCGTCGAGCATCGTGATGGCAATCGGGCTCTCGAAGATCGGATTGATGAATATCGAGACCGCTCTGGTCTCCGCCATCGGGGTGATCCCGGTCTGGATCGGCCTGAAGCTTGGTGGCAATATCAGGCGCCGTCTCGCGCCGGAATTATTCCGCAAGCTGGTGATCTACATGTTGATGTCGTCGGGCGTGCTGTTGTTGATCCGGGCGATGTGAGAATAGAACCAGATCGCCATCCCATAGACGCCAAACGTTCACTCCTCTGTCACCCCGGCCTTGTGCCGGGGTCCAGTCTCCCCCGATTGCAAGCCCGTAACTGGGTCCCGGCACAGGGCCGGGATGACGATTTATTTCCACTGGGGACGCAAGCCTTTTGTCACGCCTCCGGCGTCATCAATGAAATGCCGAGCCGCGCGCGGCGGGTCAGCCACGGGCTCGGACGATAGCGCGGGTCCCCGTAGAAATCGTGCATCGCCGTCAGGATCGCATGGATTTTACTAGCGCCGAGCCTGTCGCCGAATTCCAGCGGGCCCTGCGGATAGGCGAGGCCGAGGCTGACCGCCTTGTTGATATCTTCGGGCGTCGCGATACGCATCTGCGCGATCTCGGACGATATATTAACGATGGTCGCGATCACCCGTTGGGCAATAAAGCCTGGGCTGTCATGGATGACCGTCACGGCACCGCCATCGGATGCCAGCACGCCATGCGCCAGGTCGCGTACACCCTCGTCGGTGACACTGGTGGTCATCAACGTGCGGCGGCCTTCAAGGCCGAACAGGGTATCGACCGCAACGGTGCGCTCGGCCTCAATCCCGAGATCAATGGCCGTCATCGTCGCATCGCGGCCCATCGGAGCGACCATGCAGATCGCACGGGCGGACGGCTTGGCCCCGGTTTCGATCTCGACCTTCCCTTTCAGGAAATCGGCAAGAACCTGCGTACTGGCATGGCCTTCGGGACCGATCCAGACGCTGTCCGGCAGGTCGGTCGGCGCGGCAGGCGCCGCAGGCACGACCTTCTTGTTGTCTTCATAGGTATAGAAACCTCTGCCGACCTTCCGACCATGCAGCCCTGCCGCCATGCGGTTGCGGATGAATGCCTGCGGCCGGAAGCGCGGTTCCTGATAGAACTGCTCGTAGATCGATTCCATGACCACCCCGGACACGTCGAGCCCGGTGGTGTCCATCAGCTCGAACGGTCCCATGCGGAAATTCGCCCCGCCTTCGCGCATGACGTCATCGACCTGGTGCGCTTCGGCAATACCCTCGGCCAGGATGCGCACACCCTCGGTATAAAGCCCGCGACCGGCATGGTTCACGAGGAAGCCGGGCGTGTCCTGCGTCCGCACCGGTTCGTGACCGCATTTACGCGCTATGGCATCCAGCTTGTCGGCCACCCACGGCGCCGTCATTTCACCGTCGACAACCTCGACCACTTTCAGCAGCGGCACCGGGTTGAAGAAATGGAACCCGGCGACGCGTTCGGGCTTTGCGCAGCCTGCCGCAATCTGCGTGACCGAGAGCGACGACGTGTTGGACGCAAGGATCGTATCTTCGGCAACAAGGCCTTCAAGTTCGCCGAACACGGCGCGCTTCACATCAAGATTTTCGACAATCGCTTCGATCACCATCCCGCAATCCGCCATCTCGTCGAGCGAGCCGACGATCTGTAACCGGCCATTCGCCGCCGTGGCATCCTGTTCGGACATCTGGCCCTTTTCCGCCGCGCGGCTGACCATACGGTGGATGAATTCCTGCGCCTTCTCGGCGGCCCCTTCCTGGGCGTCGAACATTTTGACCCTGAAGCCGCCGGTGACGGAAATCTGTGCGATACCGCGCCCCATGGTGCCGGTGCCAATGACACCTATGGTGAAATTCGGTGAATTGACGTCCTGCGCCATGTTCAGTTCCTTTTCTAAAGACCGTTCAGCCGGTCGCGAACCGCGGCGGCTTCGGCAATGATGTCGTCAATGATGGTTTCGACCGGCTCTATTCCGCCGGCAAAGGCAACGGACTGGCCGATAGATGCTGTCCCCTTGGTCCAGTCGCCGTCCTCGTAGGCCTCCTTCTGCAGCGTGCCCTGCACGTGCGGCCGGTAGGCTTCGTAGTCGGTAATACCCTCGGCTTCGAGTTCCAGCACCTTGGCTGACGACTCGTTGCTGAGCACCCGAGAGCTGTCGCCGAAAATATTCATAATCAGGCGCGTATCCCCCGCGTTCAGCCCGGCGAGGTGTTTCTTGTAATCCGGATGCGCCCAGATTTCCGCCGACACGATCATCCGCGTCGCCAGAACCATGCCGTCGGCACCCAGCGACAGGCAGGCCATGAGCTGGCGCCCCGTGCCCATACCCCCGGCGAGCACTACCGGCACATCGAGTTCCTGCGGCACGGTCGCGCCCTGTACCATGGTACCGATCATATCCCGGCCCGGATGACCGCCCGCCTCGGCACCGAGAATAATGATCGCGTCGACCCCGGCATTCTGGGCAGATACCGCATGGCGCAGCGTCGTGCATTTATGCATCACGGTGATGCCCGCATCCTTGATGCGCGGCATGAATGCCTTCGGCGAGAACCCGGCAGATTCGATAAATTTCACGCCCTCTTCGATGGAGATATCGAGAAACGTTTCCAGCAATTCATTCGCTTCGGGCCGTGCCGAGATATACAGGTTCACCCCGAACGGTTTGCCGTCCGACTGGTCATGCGCCATGCGCAGCTGCTCGCGAAAATCTTCCGGCGTGGGAAACGACCGCGGGGTTATGAAACCGATCCCGCCTGCCCGCGCCACCGCGCTGACATACGCCGCATCCGCCAGCCACATCATACCCCCGCAGATCAGCGGATGGTCGATACCGAACAGGTCGGTGATGCGCGTGCGGAAGATCTGAGGGATCATGTAACCCTATTTCCTGAACACAGGTGCGCGTTTTTCCATGAAGGCGGAGAACCCTTCCTGGAACTCGCCGGCGCCGAAACAGCCGGCCTGGGCCAGCGCTTCCATTTCCAGCGCTTCTTCCAACTTCACCGGCGCCAGGCCGAGCTGCTGCTTTGCAATGGCGAAGGCGAAGGGCGGCATCGCCGCCAGGGTCAGCGCACGTTCGATCGCGGTTTCTTCCGCCTTGCCCTCGGCGACAAGTTCATCTGCAAGCCCCATATCGACGGCATCGGGCGCTTTCACCATTTTGGCATATAGCAGCAGCTGGCGTGCCTTTGCCCCGCCCGCGCGGCGCGGCAGGGTATGCAGAATTCCGTAATCCGGGATCAGCCCGACTTTGAAAAACGGAAACCCGATAGTGCCGCCCTCGGCGATCACCGCCGTGTCGCCCAGCATGGCCAGACCGGCGCCTGCACCGACCGCGAAGCCCTCTATCGCAGTGACAACCGGCTTTTCAGCCTCGGCGATCATGCGCACGATCTGATGATTGGCTTTCATCCGGGCGCGCGCACCCTTTGAATCAAGCCCTTCCATGCTGGCGATATCACCACCGGCGCAGAAATGGCCGCCTTCTCCGGTCAGCAGAACCGCATGCACGGCATCATCGCCGAGCAATTTCGGCAGTTCGGCGATCAGCGTGTTGCGCACATCGTCGTTCAAGGCGTTGCGTTTGTCCGGCCGATTGATCGCGACCCGACCGATGCCGTCTGCACGGCGCTCGATATTAACGACAGCCATCTGATTTTCCCTGTTTTGTCGCGCGTTCAATCCCGTCTGCAATATTGCCGTTTTGATTTCCGGCGGCAAGCCGGACAAGGTGCGCCTGACAGCCGCGGCAATCGGAACTGCCGAAGCCCGGAACCGGCACATCGGCCCCCGCCGCCAGCATATTTTCAACCAGCGCACATTCCCGGCCGCCGGGATAGGTCTGTACATCGATACAGATCGCCCGGGCAGACAGATGATCTATGTGCCAATGCGCTTTTTTCTTCGCCCGTAAATGCCGCGACACCCGGGCGCGGATGCCGCCCGGACCGAAGGCGCTGCCGGCATAAACATACGTGCCGGCCCCAAGGGTTGGGTTGTTCAGGGTGGCGATCGGCAGTGTCACAGGCGCCGCCAGCCGGAAGATCAGGGCATAGGCCCCGGCCTCACCCGGCAGGGCGTCAGCGGCAATCACCCAATCGGCTTCTGGTCCGTCAGCGCCTTGCCAAAGGCCGACATCAGATCGTCGATTTCGACACTGGCGAATTCGACATCGTCGCGTCCCATAAAGGCTGTAACGGCGTCGCGGATAGCGGCTTCGGTCGCATCGACACCGGCAAGTGCTTCTTCGAGCCAGCCGACGGAATCGATCGGCCGCGGATGCCAGTCCCCATTCAGGATAGCGTGGAGCACTTTGCCGTCGCGCAGCACAAGGGTTGCCCACAGCATGCCGCCGACCGCCTTTTCACGACCGCGACCGACGGTATCACCCGATTGAGTCATATCGCCGAACCGGACCTTCTCGCTTTTGCCGAACAGCCAGACATCGTTGTCAAACTCGGCACGGAATTCCTCGGCGTATTTACGCTCGGTATCGGTCAGGTCACCCTGTTCCAGCGCCGGGTTGCTGAATGCATGGGCGACGGCGCTGCGGGCCATGTCTTCAAGGTCGGCCGCTGAAATATCGCGACCGGCTTCGCGCTCCAGACACGTGAAGCGTGACTGCAGGTCCTTGAGCACCTTGTCCTTCACCTTTTCGGGCGGCATCGGCATCGCGGTACCGGCGATTTCGGTATTCATTTCCTTCACGTTGACGACGAAGCGGAAGGTCATCACGCCGTTCTCGATTTTCAACGAGGTCGGCACCAGTTTGCGGCCCTCGACCTGAACGTCGTTCAAGGGCCGGTATTCGGCAGGAAAGCCGAATTTCTCGCTCAGCGTTTCGGCAAAGGCGGTCAGGATCTTGGGGAATGCTTCGGCCGTCGTTTCCGGCACATCCGGGTGCGACGTGGGCACGAAATAAACCATGAAGGCAGAACCCGTGCCGGTATAGATAGCGCCGCCACCATTCACCCGACGACGGAAATCGATGTTGTTTTCTCGGCAGAAATCCAGATTGAGGACCTGTTCGGGGTCTTCGTTGACACCGACGGTGATCGAATCCTGATCGAACACGTTGAGAAAGATCGTCGGTGGTGCATCACCGTTGACGACTGCCTTTTCGACAGCAGGAGAAACCGACACGGAGAAGTCGGCATAGGAGTTTTTATCGACGAGCAGCCGCCACGGGGTATCGGTCATTTTGTGTTTTCCATAATTCGTTTACGCGCCTCTATTCGCGCTCATCGACCGCAAGCGGCCCTTCTTCAAGATGATCGGCAAAGACGATCTCATCCGCCGAAATCAGCGTCTGGCTTTTGAACCTTTTGGCAATTTCTTCCGTCACATCATCATTGCCCGCCCCTTCGACGGCCAGCGCTAGACGGTCGCCCCCGCCCTCCTTGGCCGACACCGTGAGGCGGTAGCCGCCGGTCGGACCTTCAAGGCCCAGCAGCACGGCGCGCACTTCGGACGGATAGATCTTCACGCCTTTTACCTTCACCATGTTGTCGGTGCGGCCGAACACAACGCGCGGCAGATTGACCGCGCGGCCATGAACCGGGTCGGTGGATTGGCGGACCGTGAGATCACCCGTGCGGTAACGGACAAGCGGCTGTGCCTCTTTTTTCAGATGGGTCAGCACCAGTTCGCCGCGCTCGCCATCGGCGACAAGTTCGCCGGTCGCCGGGTCGATCACTTCAGCATAGACCAGCTCGTCGAACACATGTACGCCCGTGCCACCCGGGAATGTCCGCGCAACCGGCAAAAATTCAGACAGCGAAAAGGAATCCACGAGGATGGTATCCGGCATGGCTGCCTTTACGGCCCCGTACAGGGTCGGATTACCGGTAAATGCCTCTCCGCCGGCAAAGAATACCTTCGGCGGCTTCAGGCCGGCCTCGATCAGTTTGAGCGAAAATGACGGATTACCCGCCAGCACCGTCACATTGTGTTTCGAACACACATCGACCGTGCGCTCCGCTTCGCCCGGACCCAGCGGAATACACGCAACGCCCTGCGCTTCCATCTGTGACTGGTAGAACAACCCGGCGACGAACATGTGATAGCCGAACGTGACAGCACAGACATCGCCCGGACCGATACCGCAGGCATCCAGATGGGTGCGCGCAGCAGCAATCATGTTGGCCATATCACCCGCCGTCTGCATGGCAGGCACCAGGGATGGTCCCATCGGGCTCAGGTTCATACGCACGGGGTTGGTCCCACCGAACGCGCCGTAGCCGGGCTTTTCCATCTCGGCAACAAGATCGCCCCGCCCCATCAGGGGCACGTTGGCGGCATAATCCGCCGCATCAGAAACACGGGCAGGAATCCGGCCCTTATAGAACGGATGGGCCGCCAGTTTTTCGAGGTGTGCGTTCAGGGCATCAGTCGGAAATGTCATCAGCGTACTGCATCCGCTTTCGCGGCCTCATCGTCATAGGTTGTGTGAACGTTGATGACGGCCTGGCGCTTGTCGACCTCAACCGCCTTGATGCCGCGCTCGAGCGCCGCCTGCAGATCGTTCGGATCGCTCACTTCCTCGCCATAGCCGTCAGAGGCCTGGACGATCTTGTGATATTCGGGCGCCGGGTCGAGATAGGTCAGCGGTGCCTGGTTGGAACTGGACGCCGCGCCGTCGGGATACAGGCCGAGGGTCGCCTTGCGGACGGAACCCCACATCTTGTTATTCATGATCACGGTCAGTGTCGGCAATTCATACGCCGCCGACACAAAATGCGCCGGTGTCGGATTGCCGAACATGTAGGAACCGTCACCGACGACACAAAACACTCGCTTGTCCTTCTGGCCGAGCTTGGCGCCGAGTGATGCCCCGAGACCCCAGCCGAGTCCGCCCGACGGGCTTGTCCCGAAGAAGCTTCCCGGGTCCCGCAGCGAGAGGTTGCCAAGTGCGAGTTGAGACTCGGATACCAGGATATCGTCATCCTGTTTCAGCTGATTGAGGCAATGCGCAACCCAGGCATTGTCCATCGCTGCAGTGCCGGACGCGATCTTCTCGATACGTGCCTGATTGGCCGCCGCCTGGTCACCCTTGATGCCGGCGATTTTGGACCGGCGGGAATCGATGCGCGCCTGCGCCGATTTTTGACGGCTGGCCATCGCTTCTTCAAGCATGGGAATAGACGTACCGGCGCTGCCGCGGATGCCCAGATCGCACTGGAAACCGCGCACCGGATAGTTTTCGTAAAGTGGGTCAGCGCCGAGATGAATAACCTTCGCATCCGGGTTCAGCTTGTGCAGGGACGGAATCCAAGGCACATCGCAATCAAGCACGAGGATCGCATCCGCATCGGGCAGGTACGCGCCGGGCTCATAGCCCATATGCATCGGATGATCGGTCGAAATATTCACATATCGCGGCCGATAGCTGATGACCGGCAGAGCGAAACGCTCGGCAAGGGATTCAAGTGCCGGCACGGCAGCGCGGTTCTGGCCCATGCTGGCCGTGATGATGATCGGGTTCTCGGCATTCGCCAGAATCTCGGCAGCCTCGTCGATGGCATTTGCATCGGCGGCGGCGGGCCGCGCAGGCTGGCGGCGGGTCGGAGACTGGAACGTGAAATCGCCCGGCTTTTCGGCCAGAACTTCACGCGGCAGGGACAAATAGACCGGACCACGGGGCTCGGTCATGGCAACCGTCACCGCGCGGTCGACGATGGTTTCGACCTGCTTCGCATTGCGCAGCTCGTAATCCCATTTGACCATTTCGCGCATCACACCGCCCTGGTCGAACATTTCCTGTCCCCAGTGGATATAGAGTGAACGTGAGCCGTCGAAGCCTTCTTCGGTCAACGGTGTGCGGCCGGATGTCATCAGGACGGGCACGTTCTCGCGTGCAGCATTCATGACCCCGCAGATCGCGTTTGCGGTGCCGACATTCACATGCACCATCACGGAGGCCAGCCTGCCGGTCGAGACGTAGTAGCCATGCGCCATTGCGACGGCGAGGTTTTCATGCGGAACCGTGACGGGGATCGGCGCGCTGCCTTCACCGGTCAGGGATTTGGACAACCCCTCGATGATCGACGGAAAGTCCGTACCGGCATTACCGAACAGGTAATCGACTTCGCGGTCTTTCAGGAGCGTCAGATAGGCTTCTGCGGCGCTATCGACCTTGATTGTCTTGGCTGGCATGGCTCTTCCTCATCCATTTTATTTATAGCTTTTCGATAGCACGGACCGGACCGCATAGCTACTGCGCGGCACGGGGGTGCTATGCGACACAAGCATCCGCATCACACCGATACAATTTAGGTGATGCCGCCCCGTATATGAAACGTGCTAATACGTTTCCGCAATCATGGCAGTCCGATTTTCCTTCTATTACGCGGCGATCTTCCTGGCGGTCGGCATTCACCTGCCGTTCTGGCCGGCATGGCTGAAGTATCGCGGCCTGGACCCGGCGGAGATCAGCCTGATCCTGTCGGTCGGCGTCTGGATACGTGCCTTTGCCAACCCGCTGATCGCCCACTTCGCCGACCGGTCCGGCGCCCACAAGAAAATCATCATGATCTCGGCCGGCGGCGGCGTGATCACCTATGCGCTTTTCGGTATCGCCGACGGGTTCTGGGCTCTGTTTGTGGTAAATGTGCTGGCCAGTGCGATGTTCATGGCGTTGATCCCGCTCGGCGAAAACCTGGCCTCCCGCGCATCGGTCGAACACGGGTTCGATTACGGGCGGGTACGGCTATGGGGATCAATCACCTTTATTCTTGCCGCCTATGCGGGCGGCTGGGTGGTGGAACGGTCCGGCGACGAGGCAATCCTCTGGATGATCGTCGCCGCAATGATTGCCGCCTTTGTTGCAGGTTTCGGCCTGCCCGAACGCCCGGCGCGCGACCGTCCATCGGTGCGGTTCCCGGCTTTCGTTCTTTTAAGACAGAAGCCTTTTCTGGTGTTTATCGTCGCGGTCAGCCTGCTCCAGTCGAGCCATGCGGTACTGTACGTGTTCGGCACCATCCACTGGCGCGAAGCCGGCCTGCCCGACCAGGTGATCGGTGCGTTATGGGCAGAGGGCGTCATCGCGGAGATCATCCTGTTTGCTTTTTCAGGCGCGGTCCTCGCCCGTATCGGGCCGATACGGCTGATGTATATCGCGGCGATCGCCGGGGTTATCCGCTGGCTGATCCTGGCAAACACGACAGATATCGGAATCCTGTTCGCGACCCAGTGGCTGCACGGGCTGACCTTCGGCGCGGCACACCTGGCGGCAATGCATCATATGTTGCGAACTGTGCCGGAACACATGTCTGCCTCCGCACAAAGCCTGTATTCAGGCTTTGCCATCGGTCTGATAATGGGCCTGACCATGCTGGTATCAGGCGCATTGTATGAAAATCTGGCGGGAGGCGCGTTCTACGCAATGATCGGATTATCAGCCGCCGGCGGGGCCGCCGCTATCTGGCTCGCCCGCCTGAAGCAGCCCGATCAGGCTTAAAACCGTTTAGTGCAGCTGTTCTTCGTGATCCATGGACGTACGGATCAGCATGAAGACAAACAAAACGGCGAAGACGAAAATCGCCAGGCCGCCATAATAACCCAGCCCAACGCCGGCCCGTGCCGCGACGAACAGGCCGCCGAGGCCCATGACAATGGTCGAGAAGCCGAGAATCCAGTTCGAAAAATTGTTCATAGCCTGTTCCGCCGTCAATCTATTGGTCTGCCAAGTCGTCTCCCGGATAAATAAACGCTCCCGGGTTTCTTCGCAACGCGCTATTCCGCCGCATTCGCAGGCGGACCTGTCTCGGTGCCGCTCGTCTGCGACGTCCGGCCGAAACGGATACGTTCCCGTTTCTCTTCCACCGGCAGGCGCAGCACGAACGTCGTGCCGTCTTCATCGCTCCGAGCCAGCGCCGCATCTCCACCATGACCACGCATGAGATCCAGCGCAATCGCAAGGCCGAGGCCGGTACCGCCCACCCGGGTCGAGCCCTGAAACGGCTCGAACAGGTGCTCACGCACCTTGGCCGGAAGACCGGGACCATTGTCAGCCACCTCGATCGAGGTCATCTCGGCATCGGCCTGAGCGGTCACCGCAACCTTTGTGGCACCCGCCTGAAAGGCATTAAGCACCAAATTGGATAACACCCGGTAAAGCTGGTCGCGGTCGGCAAAAATATGCAGTTCCCGGGGGACCGAGTTCTCGATCATGCCACTCTGGTTGTCGCGGGCGGAAATCTCCGTGGCGATGTCACTGACCAGCCCGGCAAGGTCGAAATGCGTCAATTCCGGCGCGGGAGAACCTTCATTGGCAAAATTGAGGGTCCGGCTGCACAGGGCGACGGCACGGTCGATTGCGCCGAACAGGGTGGGCGCGATGCGCTTTACATTGGGGTCGGCACTATCCGACACGTGGTCCGAGACAAGCTGTGCCGTTGCCAGGATATTGCGCAGGTCGTGATTGATCTTGGTAACGGCGGTTCCAAGCGCGGCCAGGCGGGTCCGCTGTTTGAGCGCATCACGCAGGCCCCGCTGCATCTGGACGAGTTCGCGCTGGGCGCGGCCGATCTCGTCACGCCGGCGGCCCGGCTGCATCAGCATGCGTGCATCATCAGGATCGCGGCGGAATTTTTCCATACTGTCGGTCAGTCCCATCATGGGGCGGACGAACATCCATTGCAGGCTGACGAACACCAGCGTGGCAGTCATCAACGAAATCACGATAGAAAGCAGAAGAATCCTGCTGGAATAATCCAGCATCATCTCGCGCATGGCCCATTCATTGATGACGGTTTCGACCAGGACATTCTGGTCCCGCGGGGACGGACCGACGATGCGAATCATGCGACGCTCCGTGCTCCACATCACCGACACCGCCGCGCCGATCAGCGCAAAGAATTCCTTGTCGCGGGTATCAAAGGTCGCATGCACCTTCGGCGGCATGTTGCGGCTGAGCATCAACGCCCTGGATTCAGGTCGACGCAGGACAATGCCGTATGATTTCGCGCTTTTAAGCAGTTCTTCCAGCAATTCGGTGCTGACCCGGTTCGAACTCGGCGCCTCAAGTGCGAGGCTTGCCAGGTGGGCCGCCGCAATGCGCTCTTCCATATAGGCAATTCGATACCGGCCGATGGACGGCGCATAGATAAAAACCTCACTCAGCATCACGAAAAATACCGTGAGCAGAAGAAGCCGCGCAGACAGCCCGGTCAGGAGCATCTTCAATCGTTTTGGAGGTTGATCCATGTGGCGGACTATAACGGAGCTCCCCGGCAGTCTCTATGCCCTTAATACAAAGGAAAACGCCCTCCCAAAGGGAGGGCGTCTGGTAACATCGTAAAAGCGAAGAAAGAACGCTCTTACATTTTCTTTTTTGCACCGCAGGGATTGCAGGGGTTCTTCGCCTTGCAGGGGCTGCAGGGGTTCTTGGCGGCACACGGATTTTTCGCAGCACACGGGCTGCAGGGGTTTTTCGCGGCGCAGGGGCTCTTTGCCTTGCACGGACCGCAAGCAGCAATCTGAACCGGCGCGTCGCTGGAAATACCGGCGGCGGCTGCGGGAAGAGCGACGGTGCCGGCTGCGAGCGCAACAACGCTGAGGGTCGTGATAGTTTTCTTGATCATAGATTATCTCCCAATGACGATACGGAAACCTGAGACGGAAACCTGAGACTGCGGAGGAATTCCGCCGTCCCAATGATTAGATGGGGATTCCTCTGTTCAGACAACGCACACTATGATCACCGCTCCTCAACTAGTTGTGAGCATGACATTTCATCTGTGGCAAAGAGAACAGAACCTCAACCCAGTTTGAGCAGAAACCGGACAATTTTCTTCGTCTTTTCGCTGAACAGCTTCGGCGTGTAATAGCTGCCGGCGGCGCGCTTGTTCACTTCCCCCAATGTCGGGTAAGGGATGATCAGCCCCGCAACGGCACCGATTTTCATCTTCTTCTGGATCGGTAATATCCAGCTCTGCAGCAGCTCCCCTGCATGCGGGCCGACGATGGATGCGCCGACGATGACGCCCTTGGCCGTGGTGATGACCTTGGCCATGCCGTCTGTTTCCAGTTCTGCCTGGGCGCGATCATTCTCTGCGAACGAGTGCCGAAGCACGCGGATATCACCGAGTTTTTCCTTCGCCTGGACCTCTGTCATGCCGACATGCGCCAACTCGGGGTCGGTATAGGTCACCCAGGACAAGGCCGAATAATCGACCTTCGCCGGCAGGCGGAACAACACGTTGCGAATAACGA
>CAJQLI010000266.1 GCA_905479125.1 uncultured Alphaproteobacteria bacterium
ATCGAGGAACTCGGCGAAGGTCGGTCCCTCGTCGCTTGACCAGAACTGCCCGCTATCGACCGGATCGATGTAATCGTGCTGAATGGCGCGCGGGTCTTCTGTGGACGAGCGCGCCGGTACAGGCTTTGGGTGAAGGGAGGCTAATACGTCTGTCATGATCCTGCGTTCGGGGATGCAAGATCCGTACCATCTTTGAATTTTTATAACCTATTGAAATCATTATCAATTATTTCAGGAGACAGCGGGTTCACCCGGCAGTATCTGCCGGTTTCGGCAGTTCCTTCCGCCTCCCGGATTAACCTGTCCGGTAACGCTTTCGCGAGAAAGGTTGAACTGCGCTAGAATAACGCCAGTTTTGTGTTCAATACGACGTGACCGGTGCCCGCCGTGCTTCTCTCGGCGGGCCAGAACCATCGGAAAGAATGAAGACATATGGTCAACGGGAAAAGCCTCCTCCTTGTCGATGATGACGATGCGCTCCGCGAAGCGCTGCGCGATCAACTCCAGCTGCATGAAGAGTTTGCCATTCAGGAAGCTGCTAGCGGTGCGGCCGCGCTCGAGATTGCCAAGGATTCAAACCACGATCTGCTGATACTCGATGTCGGCCTGCCCGATATGGACGGGCGTGAAGTCTGTCGGTTGATGCGCCGTGCCGGCGTCAATGCGCCGATCATCATGCTCACCGGTGCCGATACCGAGGCCGACACGATCCTCGGGCTTGATTCCGGGGCCAATGATTACGTGACCAAGCCGTTCAAGCTCGGTGTCCTGTTGGCCCGTATCCGCGCCCAGCTCCGCCAGCATGAACGTTCCGAAGACGCAATTTTCAACATCGGGCCTTATTCGTTCCGCCCATCGGCAAAGATGCTGATAGATCCTGAAAACGGCGATCGCAAGATCCGTCTGACTGAAAAGGAAACGGCGATCCTCAAATACCTGTTCCGCGCCGGTGAAAAAGTTATCGGCCGCGATGTGCTGCTGAACGAGGTGTGGGGCTACAATTCGGGTGTAACCACCCACACGCTGGAAACCCATGTGTACCGGTTGCGCCAGAAGATCGAACGTGATCCGTCCAATGCCGAATTGCTCGTCACCGAGCCCGGCGGGTACCGACTGGTGCCGTAAGGACCATCGGATTGCCGGGATCGGATGAACTCTTTAAAGCGCTTTGATACCGCCGCCGTCGATGCCGAGGACCTGGCCGGTGATGTAATTGGCGCGTTCGCTGGCGAGGAAGACCACCGAATCGGCGACCTCCGCGGCGTCGCCCATGCGCCCCAGCGGGATGCCCCTGGCCGGATCGGACATGCCGGAATCGATCATCTGCTGCTGACGCTCCGACATGATCGGGCCGGGTGATGATGCGTTAACGCGAATTCCCTTGGGCCCGTATTCGTTGGCGAGGCCCTTCAGCACCAGGTTCAGCGCAGCGTTTACGCTGCCGCCCGGCAGATGAATGCTGATCGGCAGTTTGCCGCCGGTGCCGGTAATGGCAACGATTGCGCCGGTTTCGCGGGCGATCATATGCGGCAGGGCTGCCTGGAAGCAGTTGATATAGCCGAGATACTTGACCTCCAGCGCGGTTCGGAACACATCGGCGTCGATTTCGAGGAACGGCCCGAATGCGGGTACGGCGACCGTGGTCGCCAGCACGTCAATCTGTCCCATCGTGCCGACGATATTTTCAGCCGACGCTTTGACCGCCGCCGGATCTGTGACGTCGACCGGAACCGAAATTGCCTCGCCCCCGCCCGCATTGATCTCGTCGACGAGTGCCGCCAGTTTATCCGGTGTTCGAGCCGATGCGGCTACGCGCGCGCCTTCACGTGCAAAGCCAAGCGCAATCTCCCGGC
Organism: uncultured Alphaproteobacteria bacterium; assembly: GCA_905479125.1. GTDB lineage: Bacteria > Pseudomonadota > Alphaproteobacteria > MPNO01 > UBA830 > CAXBCP01. The sequence continues at coordinate 1,854 of CAJQLI010000266.1, forward strand.
CAATTGCGCCGGTAGCACCCGTGACCCACGCCACTTTTCCGCTCAGTCCCATATCCATATCGGTCTCTCCTTTGTGAAAATCAAATCTGATCGTGCGGGTTCAGGGCGATCAGTTCGGGCGCCGTCCCGGCTTCTGTTCCCGCTGCATAAATTATCGCGCGTGCGACCTCGGCGGCCGGCAGGCGCGCGTTTTGACGCTTGGCATAGGCGGCAACGACCGCCGGGTGGTCCGGCTGGTCCATCAGTTCGGTATCGACCAGCCCGGGCGCGATCTCGGTAACCCGGATGCCATACTCGGCGAGTTCGATCCGCATCCCCCGCGTGATCGCGGCGGTCGCGTGCTTGGTTGCGGCGTAGAACATGGTCAACGGATAAACCTGCCGCGCGAGGATCGACGAGACATTGATGATGTGGCCGGATTCGCGCTTTGCCATGCCGCGGGCAATACCCTGGCTCAGTACCAGCATGGCGTGGACGTTCAGTTCCCACGCAGCGCGCCACATATCCGGGTCGGACTCCAGGAACGGTGCATGGGCCGTCCGCCCTGCCAGGTTGACAAGAATGTCGACGTCGCCGGCCTCTGCGATCAGCCGGTCGGTGAACGCCGGGTCGGTCAAATCGCCTGAAATAATGCGGAGGTTATCTCCGGCCTCGGCCTTCAATGCTGAAAGCTTGTCGGCGCTGCGGGCGACGGCAGTCACCTCGGCACCCGCAGCGGCGAATATAAGCGCCGTCTCCCGGCCGATACCGGATGAGGCGCCCGCGACGAGCACGGCTTTGTTGGAAAACGTCATGTGGAAAATCTCATGTGGAAAATCTCAGGGGGACCGGTTCCTCAGGCGCCCAGTGTTGCGCCGCCATCGACCACCATTTCATGCATGGTGATATAGCGCGACTGGTCTGACAGCAGAAACGCCACCGCATCAGCGACGTCGTCGACCTGGGCGATCCGGCCGAGCGGCACACCGGTACGGAAATTATCCAGATCGCCTTTCAGCATTGCCTCGCCGAATCCCATGCCTTCCATCATGCGGCGGATCATCGGCGTTTCAGTCGCGCCCGGCGCAACGGTGTTCACGCGAATACCGGTCGGCCCAAGCTCCAGCGCGAAGACCCGCATAAGGTGGCTGACACCTGCCTTGGAGGCGCAATAGGCCCCCTGGCGGACCCGCGGCACGCGCGCCGCGTTGGATGATACCGTGACGATGGAACCTGATTTGTTTTCGGTCATGTGACGGGCGACGTGGCGGGTGACCAGCCAGGTGCCCCGCAGGTTCACGTTGAAATGGGCGTCGAACTCATCCGCTGACTGGTCGATCAGCGGTCCCAAATGCTGAACGCCGGCGATATTGACCAGCCCGTCAATGGTGCCGAGGGCGTCGGCGGCGCCGGTGATGGCGGCCTCCACCGATGCTTCATCCGTGACGTCGGCGGCAAAGCCATGCCCACCGAGCGCGTCCGCCATTGCAGCAACCTGCTCCGCCTGACGGTCGATCAGCGCCAGCTGGGCACCGCCTGCCGCCAGATGGCGCGCGACGCCTTCGCCGATGCCCTGTGCCGCGCCGGTGACGATTATCCCGGCATCCCTGATTCCCGAAAGCTCCATCCCGTTTCCCCGGTTTATTGTTGTCTGTCGGACCAGTGTCCTGTGATCCCGGCGGCAATGCAATCAGCCGTGGTGCCGAACAGGATTTCGGCATCCGATACAGAGCGTGCAAACAACGCCATCTTTGCCGAATTGGTGGCAAGGCGTGTCCCTGACGGCACCCGGTCATAGGAAACCACGGCGCAATTATCCGCCGTAACCGAGACGCCTGCGCCGGTCAGGGCGTCGATGACGCCTTCGGCATGTGCTGCGTCCCAGGTCGAGCGGTTGGTATGAATATAGAAAGTGACGTCGCCGTTTGCCTTGCCGTCTGCCAGCAGCGCCGCCGCATCGCGCAGCTGGCCGATCGATGCGTGCGGGCAGCCGATCGATACGACGTCGACCGGTCCCGCGATGCCGTTTGCGGTGGCTGCATGTTCGGCGGCGATGGCGGCCTCGTCGATAATGAATTCTTCCGCCGGGGCCAACCCGCCGAACGCCGTATCAGCATCCGGTGCTTCCGGTGTGATGCCGGCGATATGAAACATTGCCGACGCGCCGTGAATAGCAAAGGCTGCGCCGAAGGCAACGTATTCGTCGATGCCGGGGGGTGTAGAGATGCCATCGAG
>CAJQLI010000267.1 GCA_905479125.1 uncultured Alphaproteobacteria bacterium
CTCAAACAGAAACTCGCCGCCAAATGAGCACATCCTTCGGGTAGTGCTCACCACGCGGCGCTCTCCGACGGTCCGGTGCCCCCCCAACGGACCCTCGGAACTTCTCCGCCGTCAATCCACCCCGGACTTCATAACGGGATGACAGGGCAAGCCACGCTGGGCTACCCTCGGACCATGCTCAGAAGACCTATTCCCTCATCAGGCGAAGAAATCGCCGCCGTCGGCCTCGGCACATGGCGCGGGTTCGATATCGGCACCGGCAGCGCTGAACGCGCGCAGCTGCGTGCTGTTCTGGACACGCTTTTCGATGGCAACGCATCAGTGGTTGATTCATCGCCCATGTATGGCCGGGCCGAAGGGGTTACAGGCGATCTGCTGGCCGATATGGGCCGGCGCGACGACGCATTTATCGCCACCAAGGTCTGGACCCAGGGCGGCACCCAGGGCATCCGCGAAATGGAAGACTCGTTCCGGCTATTGAAAACGGACACCATCGACCTGATGCAGGTGCATAATCTGCTCGACTGGCGCACTCACCTGGAACCCATGCGGGCCTGGAAGGCAGAAGGCCGGCTTCGCTATACCGGCTACACCCATTACCGCCCCCACGCCTTTGACGACCTGATGGACAGTGTCCGCGCAGAACCGGTCGATTTCCTGCAATTCTGTTATTCGATCGATGAGCGCGATGCCGAGGACGACATCCTCCCATTCTGCGCCGCCAATGGGATCGCGACGCTCATCAATGTGCCTTTCGGCGGTGGCGGGCTTCTGTCTCGCCTGAACGGCACACCCCTGCCCGCCCTCGCTGGCGATCTCGGCTGCACGAGCTGGGCCCAGTTCTGCCTCAAATACGTGATATCCCATCCGGCGGTCACCTGCGCCATTCCAGGCACCGCAAATCCCGCGCATATGGCCGATATTCTGGCTGCTGCAGAGGGTGAGATGCCGGATGAAGCGACCCGTCGTGACATGGCGGAGCTGTTTTAGCAGTTTCCGCCGCTTGTTTCGCGAATTCGGGGGCCCATGCCCTTTACCTGCCGCCCTAAATGGGCGATTTTTGGGGGGATAAAGCAAAACATCGAACACGGGAGGCATCATTATGTCCGATACCGTCAAATACCTTCTCGACGAGAAGGATATGCCGACACACTGGTACAACATCATGGCAGATCTGCCGGAGCCCATGGCGCCGCCGCTGCACCCGGGTACGGGACAGCCGATCGGACCAGAGGACCTCGCGCCGCTCTTCCCGATGGAACTGATCAAGCAGGAGGTTTCGACCGAACGCGAAATCGAGATCCCGGAAGAAGTCCGCGACATTTTCCGCCAGTGGCGCCCGACCCCGCTTTTCCGCGCCCGTCGCCTGGAAAAGGCGCTCGATACGCCTGCCAAGATTTACTACAAGTATGAAGGCGTCAGCCCCGCCGGCAGCCACAAGCCCAACACCGCGATTCCGCAGGCCTATTACAACAAGGCCGAAGGCATCACCAAGCTGGCAACAGAGACCGGCGCCGGCCAGTGGGGATCATCCCTGGCTTTTGCCGGTGCGTTGTTCGGCATGGAAGTCGACGTCTACATGGTGAAGGTCTCGTTCGGCCAGAAACCGTACCGCAAGGCGCTGATGGAATCCTATGGCGCACGCTGCGTCGCCAGCCCGTCCAATGAGACCAATGCCGGCCGCGCGATCCTGGCCGAGCACCCGGATTCAAATGGAAGCCTCGGCATTGCCATTTCGGAAGCAGTGGAAATCGCGGCCACCCGCGACGACACCAAATACGCGCTCGGCAGTGTGCTGAACCATGTGCTGATGCATCAGACCATTGTCGGCCAGGAAGCCATGAAGCAGATGGAAATGGCGGGCGATTATCCCGACGTCGTCGTCGGCTGCACCGGTGGCGGATCTAACTTCGGCGGGATAGCATTCCCGTATCTCGGCGAGAAGCTGCGCAACGGCAAAGACATCCGCGTCGTCGCCGTTGAGCCCGCAGCGTGCCCGACACTGACCCGCGGCAAGTTCGCCTATGATTTCGGCGACACGGGTCACCTGACCCCGCTGGTCAAGATGCACACGCTCGGTTCCACCTTTATCCCGCCGGGGTTCCATTCGGGGGGGCTGCGCTATCACGGCATGGCCCCGCAGGTCAGCCACGTGCAGGATATCGGCCTGATCGAATCCAAGTCCTATCACCAGACGACTTGCTTCGAGGCCGGCGTTCAATTTGCCCGCGCAGAAGGCATTCTGCCGGCGCCGGAAGCCAACCATGCAGTCCGGGGCGCCATCGACGAGGCGCTTCGCTGCAAGGCAGAAGGCAAATCGGAGACGATCCTGTTCAACCTGTGTGGCCACGGCCATTTCGACATGCAGGCCTATATGGATTACTTCGGCGGCAAGCTGGAAGACCTCGATTACGACGAGGGCGAACTTGCCATGGCGTTGGCCGGACTGCCGTCCGTCGCCGCCGAATAAAAATCTCCGCCCGCAACCGCGGGCAGGTATCGTAACAAACGGCCGGCCTTCTTGCCGGCCGTTTTCATCTGAAACGGGAACGGAACAGGACGATGGGGCTTGAGCACCTGAAAGATATCGGCGCAATCATCGACGACCTGGATGCGATGGGTCGTCTTGTGCGCATCAAATCAGAGGTCGATATCAATCTCGATCTCGCGGGTATCGCCGCCGAGTTCGAACGCGGCCCCCGCGCCGTCCTGTTCGAGAACGTCAAGGGACAGGATGCGCCGGTCCTTATCGGTCTGTACTGGTCACGCGAACTGCTCGGCGCCCTGATGCGCACCCCCGAGCGAAAACTTCCTGCCCTGGTCTCGAAACACATCCAGAAATGGCAGATCGATCCTGTCGCCCCGGTCGTGCTGGATGATGGTCCTGTGCGCGAGGTGACCGAAAAGGACGTCGACGTCACCACGCTGCCGGTCCCGGTTCACGCGACCAAGGATGGCGGCGCCTATTTCGATGCCGCGATGGTCATCACCAGGGATCCGGATACCGGCGTGCGCAATGCATCCATCCAGCGCTTTCAGGTTATCGACAAGGATACGCTGGCGGTGAATATCGATTCCGGCCGTCACCTGGAACTCTATCTCGCGAAAGCACGTGCGAAAGGGGAGCATCTCGCCTTTACACTTAATGTCGGGATCGGCCCCGGTTTCCACTTCGCGTCCTCCGCGCCCGCAGAAGCCGCACCGCCGGAAAAGGACGAGCTTGGCATTGCCAGCGAATTCCACGGAGAGCCGGTTGAACTGGTGGCCTCTGACCTGTCGGATTCAGAAATGGTGGCCCATGCAATGTATGGCCTCGAATGCGAACTGCTGAGCGACGAAGAACACATGGAAGGCCCGTTCGCCGAAGTCACCGGCTGTTACGCGGCGCATGCACTGCGTGGCAAGGTCAAGGTGAAACGCATTCACCGCCGTAAAAAGCCCATCATGCAGACCATTCTGCCCGGCACCGAAGTACATAACTCTGTCGGCCTGCTGGGCGAGGCCAATGTGCTGAACCTGCTGAAACTGCAGGTACCCGGCGTGAAGGACGTCTTCTTTACCCATGGTGGTTGCGGGTTCTACGGCGCGGTTGTCCAGATCACTCAGACCCGGGCCGGCTGGGCCAAGCAGGCAATCCTGGCGGCTTTCGCGGCTTTCCCGCCGCTTAAAAGCGTCACCGTGGTCGATGACGACGTGAACATTTACGATCCGACAGATGTCGAATGGGCGATGACGACGCGCATGGACGCTGACAAGGGCATCATGATTTTCCGAGACATCTTCGGCCACGGGCTGAACCCGAGCTTTCCGAATTACCTCGGCAACAAGGTCGGCTATGACGCAACACAGCCCTTCCCGCACCGCCCGGAATTCGAGCGCGCAACGATGAAGAAAATGTCCCTCGACGGGTTGGAAATCGTGACGCCGGATATCGGCGCCCCAAAGGATTAACTGCCCCAAAAAGAAACGCTAACCGGAGAGTCCATCATGAAAGTATATCAAGCCGTTCTCGATCAGCTGATCGGCGCAGGCGTCACGTATTTTTCAGGCATGATCGGCTCGACCGCAGCCCCCTATGCCGCGACCCTCGCCGACCGCAACGACATGCGCTATGTGGGCGTCCGCCATGAACACACCGCCGCGTCCATTCTCGATGCCACGGCGCGACTTACCGGCAAACCCGGTTGCCTGATGGTCCATGGTGCTTCGGGGTTCCTTGCTGCCAGCGCCGGCATAGCCTCGGCTGCCCTCGATTCAACACCGATGTTCATCCTGAGCGCTACTCAGGAACGCCGCGCCATGGAAAGCGGCTGGTGGCAGACGATGAATGTGCAAACGCCGTTGAGCGATGTTCTGAAATGGCAGAAACGGGTTGAGCGGCCCGATCAGGCAATAGAAGCGGTGCGGGCGGCATTGCGCGAAGCGGTCTCCGGCAAGCCCGGGGTCGCACAGGTCGACCTGCCGATTGACGTGTCCGCCGACGACCTCGGACCGGGAGAAGTTCCGGAACCGATACCGGTCCACACGCCGCTGCACCGTCCCTATCCTGACCCGGCACTGGTCAAAGAAGCAGCAGCTCTTTTGCGTTCGGCCGAACGACCGGTCCTGCTGGTCGGCGGCGGCGCGATGTACTCAGGCGCTGCATCGGCACTGATCGAACTCGCTGAGCGGCTCCATATGCCGGTCGTCAACTCGCCGACATCCCGCAACGCGGTGCCGGAGACCCACCCACTGGTCCTCGGCCCGTCGGGAATTGTCGGCTACGAGCCGGTCGGCGATGCGATCAAGGAAGCCGACCTCGTACTTGCGATCGGGTCACGCCTCTCGGACCTGCAGACAGCGCGCGGGGCGCTACTGCCGGGCGATGCGCCCATTATCCAGGTTGATATCGACAGCGCGGCAATAGGCCAGAACCACGCGGTGACAGTTGGAATCGCGGCGGATGCCCGTGCCTGTGCGGAAGCCCTGAACGAAGCTCTCGTGGCAGAAAACATCGAAATTTCATCCGCGCGACGAGACTGGGTCACGAGCCTGGCGACACGCATTGCAGACTGGCAACAAGCCTGGTTCGACGCGACACCGGATAACGGCAAGGTCCAGCCACAGGAAGTCGTCCAGGCGCTGATGACCCTGCCGCCGGAGACAATATTTACCCATGGCGCAGGCGATCACGGGTTTTACGGCTACATGGTGCCGGTCGCATCGCCCGGGGCTCATCTGGTATCGACCCGCCTCGGCGCCATGGGCTGCGCCCTCGGGCTTGCCCTTGGCGCCAAGCTCTCCCGGCCGGATCAGACCGTGATCGGCTGTGTCGGCGATGGCGATTTCATGCTGCAGATCGGCGACCTGGAAACCATGGCGCGCGAAAACCTCTCCGCGGTGATGGTCGTGTTCAACAACTTCCGGCTGGGGTCACAGCGCAAGCGCGTTGAAGCCTATGGCAATGTCATGGGGGTCGATCACGGCAACCCGGATTTCGCAAAACTCGCCGACCTGTTCGGCTGCCGCGGGTTCCGCGTGGACACGCCCGGCCAGTTCGACGCTGCCCTGCGGGAAGCGCTTGCCACCGGCGCGCCCTGCGTCATAGACGTGATCATGGACCCGGACGCCCGACCGCCGCGCATCGCGGCCAGCCGGGAAGCCCGTTAATCAGCGGACGTTCGTGCCGCCCGTAACCTTCGCCAGTGCCTTCTCGAGGCTGGCAACCGTGCGATCGACGTTGTGCAACTTGTCGAGCCCGAACAGACCGACACGGAACGTACGGAAATCTGCCGGTTCGTCACACATCAGCGGGACGCCCGCCGCGGTCTGAAGACCTGCCGCGGCAAACTTGCTGCCATTCTGGATATCGGGATCGTCTGTATAACAGACAACAACGCCCGGCGCTGCGAAGCCGGGTGCGGCGAGGCTTTTGAAGCCGTGTGATGCCAGCAGGGCACGAACCTTGTCGCCCAGTTCCTGCTGTTCGTCGCGGACCTTGTCGAAACCGTATTCTTCGGTTTCTTTCATCGATGCATGAAATTTCACAATCGCGTCGGTGGGCATCGTCGCGTGATAGGCATGCCCGCCGCCTTCGTAAGCTTCCATGATCTGCATCCATTTTTTCAGATCGGCCGCAAAGCTGGAACTCGTGGTGTCGTCAATGCGGGTCCGTGCAAGCTCGCTCATCATCACCAGGGCAGAACACGGAGACGCGCTCCAACCCTTTTGCGGTGCGCTGATCAGGACATCAACACCGGATTTTTCCATATCGACCCAGATCGTGCCGGAAGCGACACAATCCAGAACAAACAAACCACCCACCGCGTGGACGGCATCGGCGACACCGCGCATGTAATCGTCCGGCAAAATCATGCCCGATGCAGTTTCAACATGCGGCGCAAAGACCACATCCGGCTTTTCAGCGGCAATTGCAGCGACGATTTCATCAAGCGGGACGGGTGCGAAAGATGCCTGGCTGCCCGTTTCGATAGGCTTCGCCTTCAGAACGATTTCCTCGGACGGGATACCGCCGGCTTCGAAAATCTGCGACCAGCGGAAACTGAACCAGCCGTTACGGATAACCATGCACTTCTTGCCGTTAGCGAACTGGCGTGCAACCGCCTCCATGCC
>CAJQLI010000268.1 GCA_905479125.1 uncultured Alphaproteobacteria bacterium
CCATGTCACAGGCGATTTTCAATGCCGCCTTTGCGGTCCTCTTGCCGGAACGGGTCTGCAACATCCACAGCTTGTTCTGCTGGACGGTGAATTCGATATCCTGCATGTCGCGGTAATGTTTTTCGAGGTTCAGGCGCACCTCGTCCAACTGACCGAACACTTCGGGCATCACTTCTTCCATGGCCGGCAGGTCAGAGCCCTGCGCATCCTTACCCGCAATCGTCAGATGCTGCGGCGTACGGATACCGGCGACCACGTCTTCGCCCTGCGCATTCACCAGGTATTCGCCATAAAACATGTCTTCGCCGGTCGACGGGTCACGCGTGAAGGCGACGCCGGTCGCACAATCCTGGCCCATATTGCCGAACACCATTGCCTGCACGTTGACGGCCGTGCCCCAGCTGTCGGAAATCCCGTGCAGCCGACGATAGGTATTGGCGCGATCGTTCTGCCAGCTGCCAAAGACGGCCGTGATCGCCCCCCAGAGCTGGTCGCGGGGATCCTGCGGAAACGGCTTGCCTGTCTCGTCCTCGACACGCTCCAGGAAACCCGTGGCTACCGCTTTCCAGTCATCACCGGCGAGATCGGTGTCGAGCGCAAAACCGCCCATCATCTTCTGAGTGTCGATGATTTCCTCGAAATTATCGTGATCGACGCCGAGCACCACATCGCCATACATCTGGATAAACCGGCGATAGGAATCCCACGCAAAGCGGGCATCACCGCTTTTCTTGGCGAGGCCTTCGACGGTTACATCGTTGAGGCCAAGATTGAGGACCGTGTCCATCATACCGGGCATTGAGACCCGTGCCCCGGACCGGACCGATACCAGAAGCGGGTTATCGGTATCGCCAAATTTTGCATCGACGGTTGCTTCGATAAACGCGAGCGCTGCATCGACCTGGGCTGCAAGTTCCGCCGGATAATTCTCGTTATTGTCGTAATAGGCGGTGCACAGCGCCGTAGAGATCGTAAAACCGGGCGGCACGGGTAAACCGAGAGACGACATTTCGGCGAGGTTCGCACCCTTCCCGCCAAGCAGGTTCTTCATGCTGGCATCGCCCTCGGCGCTGCCCCCACCAAAACGGTAAACCCATTGTGTGTCGGTCATGATCTAACTCTCAATACGGGAAAAATCGGCTATCTGGCCGAGGGTGGAACGAAACTGCGACAACAGCCGCAAACGGTTGGCGCGGATATCCGCGTCGTCGGCATTCACCGTGACCTTGTCGAAGAACAGATCGACCGGCGCACGCAGCGTCGACATTGCTTCCATCGCTTCGACGTATTTTTCGGCCTCTATCGCCGCGTTCGCGCGCTGCGCCGATGCGCTCAACCCGTCGACGAGGGCGCGTTCTTCGTCCTGGGCAAGTTTGTCGACGGCGATATCACCGTCGAAGGATATGCCATCCTTCTTTTCCTCGATCGCCACAATATTGGAGGCGCGCTTGAAGGCGGCCACCAGGTTTTCACCGTCGTCGCTGTCAAGAAAACCGGACAAGGCATCGACCCGCGCGATCAGGCGCACCAGATCATCTTCATTCCCAAGCGCGAAGACGGCCTCGACATGATCATGACGCACACCACGTTCGCGCAGATGAACTTTCAGCCGATCGGCGAAGAAATCGAGCAGTTCACGCTCGAGGATTTTGGGTTTGTGCCCGCCATCGAGTTTCTTTTCGAAATCCGGCACGGTTTCATTATAGCCCCAATAAGCCTTCATCAACACTTCACGCAACGGCAGACGCAGGCCGTTTTCCAAAACGAGGCGGATAATACCGAGCGCAGCACGACGCAATGCATACGGATCGCGGGAACCGGTCGGTTTTTCATCGACCGCGAAGAACCCGACCAGGGTATCCAGCTTGTCCGCAAGCGCCACGGCGACCGATGCCGGTGCGGTGGGACAATCATCGTTGGGTCCCGCAGGCGAATAATGTTCTGCGACAGCGTCGGCAACCGCGGCATCCTCGCCGTCATTCAGCGCGTAATAGCGTCCCATCGTGCCCTGCAGTTCCGGGAACTCGTAGACCATCTCTGTCACCAGGTCGGCCTTGGCGAGGCGCGCAGCGCGCATCGCCTGCCCGGCATCGCAGCCCGGAATGAAGGGGGCGAGTTCTCCCGCCAGCACGGTGATGCGCTCGACCTTCTGCACCATGGTGCCGAGCTTCGCATGGAAGACGCTGTCGGCGAGGTTCTGGACACGGCTTTCGAGCTGTTTCTTCCGGTCCTGGTCCCAGAAAAATTTCGCGTCCGACAGGCGCGCCCGAAGAACCCGCTCGTTCCCGGCGACAATAGAGGCACCGTTATCCTTGGTCTCTGTATTGGCGACAACAACAAAGCGCGGTGCCAATGAGCCGTCACCGTTCAGTAGTGAAAAATATTTCTGATGCGCGCGCATGGAGGTGATCAGGACTTCATCCGGCACATCCATGAACGCGTCGTCGATCTTGCCGGTCATCACCACCGGCCATTCAACCAGGCCGGTCACTTCATCCAGCAGGCCCGGATCATTCCGCAAGGTGAGACCTTCGGCCTTGGCAGCGGCATCCGCATGTTCAGCGATATGGGTCTTCCGTTCATCTCGGTCGAGCATGACAAAGGCATGACGCATCTTGTTCGCGTAATCGGCAAAGCCGGTGACCTGAAACGGTTCCGGCGCAAGGAAACGGTGACCCGACGCGGTTTGGCCGCAGGCTACGTCATTGCGCAGGATGAGCGGCAGAACATCAGTACCGAACAGGCAAAGAACCCGCTCCAGCGACCGCACCCAACGCATATCGCCCTCGCCCCAACGCATCGATTTCGGCCATGGCAAGTCACCAATCGCCTTTTCCAGCAATGCGGGCAGAACGTCTTTGGTCTCGGCACCCGTTTTTTCAACGACTGCAAACAGGAACGTTCCCTTCGGGAGCTCGCGTTCCTCGCATTGATCGCGCGCCAAATCATTGGCTTTCAGAAAGCCTTCAATCGCTTTTTCCGGCGCATCGATCTTCGGACCGCGTTTTTCCTCGCGCAGGTCGGGCTGTTTTTCGGGCAGGTCTTCGACCACCAGCGTCAGCCGCCGCGGCGTCACATAGACGCGGGCATCGCCATGTTCCAACCCGGCCTCTTTCAGACCGGTGGTAACAAGGCGTTTCAGATCGCCAGCAGCCCGCGCCTGCATGCGTGCGGGAATTTCTTCCGAGAACAATTCAAGCAGAAGTTCGGCCATGATTATTCCGCCGCCTCCGCCTGATCGTGAACACCGAGCCAGGCCTCGCAGCTTCCCTTTGCCAGCGCCCGGACACGGCCGATATAAGATGCGCGTTCGGTCACGCTGATAACGCTACGCGCATCGAGCAGGTTGAAGACATGGCTTGCCTTGATGCACTGGTCATAGGCCGGAAGGGCCAAGCCTTTTGCCAGTAACGCATGGCATTCCTGCTCGGCGAAAGCGAATTGCTGGAACAGCAGGTCGGTATCAGCATGTTCAAAATTATAGGCCGAGAATTCTTTTTCAGCGCGCAGGAACACATCCCCGTAGGATACGCCGGCACCATTGAAGTCCAGGTCGTAAACATTCTCCACGCCCTGGATATACATCGCGAGACGTTCCAGCCCATAGGTCAGTTCCACCGCGACCGGGTTACATTCGATGCCCCCGACCTGCTGGAAATATGTGAACTGGGTCACCTCCATGCCGTCACACCAGACCTCCCAACCGAGCCCCGCGGCACCCAGTGTCGGGCTTTCCCAGTCATCC
>CAJQLI010000269.1 GCA_905479125.1 uncultured Alphaproteobacteria bacterium
CCTCGAGGCTGAGCACGTCAGACTTCGGCAGGAAGGTCATATTCTCGGACATGCAGTAGACACAGCGGAAGTCACAACGGTCGGTGACCGATACCCGTAGATAGCTTACATGCCGGTCATACGGATCGATCAGAAGGTTGTTGCCGGACTCTGTTCCCGCCGTGAGGCCGATACCCTTGGGTGCAAGTGTCGCCGTGTCCGTGGCCATTTGTCGTGATCCCTGGGGCGGTCTGGTGCCCGAAGTGTTATTGGAGCGTTATTCACCGGTGAATATAACGCTTTTCAGGTGAAAGGAAAGCAGCCGGCGGCAGTGGACGCGACAGGAACGGCCCAGAGGGCGGTGACCAGGCGGGTGTTCCTAGGTTTTGCTAGTTTTGGCCGAGCCGTCGGCTTGCGGGACTGTGTCGGATTCCAGGGCTTCGGATGATTTCAACAGGCGCAGTGTGAAGCGAGAGCCCTGTCCGGGTTTGCTTTCCACCGTGACATCGCCGCCCATCATGCGGGCAAGCTGGCGTGAGATCGTTAGGCCGAGCCCGGTACCGTCGCGCGGGCTCGACATGATGCCGGCGCCTGCCTGATGAAAGCTTTCGAAAATCCGGTCCTGCTGGTCCTCCGGGATGCCGACGCCGGTATCCCACACCGTGATATCGACATGCGTGTCCGATGACGCGAGCACGCTAAGCCCGACACTGCCGCCCGTTTCGGTGAACTTGACGGCGTTGTTCAGCAGGTTCACCAGAATCTGGCGAGTCCGGTCCGGATCGGCTTCGATAATGATTCCTGCCGGACAGGTCAGCGCAGAAATATCCAGGCCGGCGTCTTCGGCGCGAACAGCAACATAACTGCGTGCCTGTGTGACAAGTTCATCCAGTTCGATTGCCAACGGATAGAGCTGCAAGCTCCGCGATTCCAGATGAACGGCATCCAGAATATCGTTGATGATGTGAAGCAGATGATAGGCCGCGCCCTTGATGTCCTGGAAATAGCTGAGGTAGTGCTCGTCGAGGTCGCCAAACATCTTGCGTTCGGAAATTTCCGAAAAACCGATGATCGCGTTGAGCGGTGTGCGCAGTTCATGGCTCATCTTGCCGAGGAATTCCGTTTTGGCGGTGACGGCAAGCCGGGCTTCGTCCAACGCGAAATCGAGCTGGATATTGCGGTCGCGTAACTCCTGCAGGCTGGTTTCAAGCTCACGTTGTGACCGCCGTGCGCTCTGAATTGCATCATGTTCGTTCGTGACGTCCGACCCGGTTCCGCGATACCCGATAAAATCGCCGGTCCCTTCCTGATAGATCGGGACACCGCTGAGCGATATGCGCCGCACCCGGTTATGATTGTCGGCGATAAGGAAGATGCGTCCGCGAAACGCTGATCGTTGTTTTACAAGGTCGGGCTTGCCGCGCAGTCCGTCGCTTGAATTTTCGAAAACGCCGAGGGCAAATATATTGCGTCCAACCAGTGATCCGAGCGGCATTTCCAGTGTTTCTGATATCCGCGAAGATACATAGGTGAGGTTTAGATCTACATCCGTTTCCCATACCCAGTCCGATGCGGACCGGATGATGTCCTGGAAACGAGCCTCTGTCTGAGCGGCGCCGATAACCGCCTCGGCTTCCAGTGTAACGTCGGTATAGATGCCGGCGTAACCGGTCTCTGTTCCGTTCTCTGCGCCGCCTTCGGACGTGCGGACGTGGAACGACCTGAAGTGCTTTGTTTCGCCGCCCATCTGGACCGTCTGACGCAGTTTTACTTCGCTGACGCCTTTTTCGAGATGGCGAAAAATACCGAGCAGTTCTTCGGGCGCAAACAGGTTGCCGTCATCATCGCGTTTTACGTTGAAGACGGTGCTGATGAATTCCTCGAATTCCGGACTGAAAAGTGTAAACCGACCGGTGGCGTCGGCGATATAAATCGGGGGCATGCGGTTGAGCAGATCGCGCGGGAACAGGACTTCGGGAGACCCGGCAATTCCCCGGTCCGTTGCTGCCACCAGAGCAGATTCGAGACGTACGACAGATTCCAGCCCGTAGTCCAAGGTCGATCCTCGACGATCATTTGTTTTCGCAAATACATTCTTGATGCCGCAACATCATGGTACGACGGTCAAAAGCGTTCTGCGTATTTCCCGAGTTTCGTCGCCTGGCGGCTCATCCAATCTGACCACCGGGCGAAAACCACCCCCACGACGTGTATAAAACCGGAAAAATGCTGATAATTCAATACTGTTGTGGGAATTTCCCGCCCCGGTGCCGCTGCCGAACATTGTGTGTGGCCATGAACCGATCCATACTTCCGCAATGACCGATGCCATTCCCGAATCTGTGAGTAAAAGCGATGATCTTCTCGTCGCGCCGGATCCGCATGACCCGCGCCTGACCGAACAGGTGACCGGCACCGATCAGGAAGGTAATCCGGTAGATACCTCCGTCACCGTCGAGCGGCCGCTGGCGCTGTTTCTGAATAGTCGTGAAATTGTCACCCTGATGACCATCGGCGATTATCCGGAATGTCTCGCCGTCGGCTACCTGCTGAATCAGAACATGCTGCGCCCAGACGACGTAATCACTGGTGTCGACTACGATGAAGAGGCCGAGGCCGTGGTTGTGCGTACCGAACGTGAAACCGATTTCGAGGAAAAGCTTTCCAAGCAGACCCGAACGTCCGGCTGCGCGCTCGGTACCGTGTTCGGCGATATCATGGAAACCTTCGACGATATCGTGCTGGACGCCGATGCC
>CAJQLI010000270.1 GCA_905479125.1 uncultured Alphaproteobacteria bacterium
CGAAGCTCTGACGTGAACCGTTGGCAATCAGGATAATCGCGGTCGCTGCAAACAGAACGAATGCGGGGCTACGCCAGAATGCTTTCATATCGGGAATCCGTGGTCGTTGGTTACATAGCTCCGGATTGCAGGGAAGAGATCAGCCGTTGCCGCGTTCCAAAGTGTGTATCTCGGCGCTCGCCGCGATCTCGTCGACGTCGGCGCCTTCGCCAAGTTCGATCTGTTCTATCTTCTCGCCACGGCTGGTGACTTTGTTGGTCGAAATGGTGATCTCGCCAATGTCTTTTTCGGCCTGTTTGAAGTGTTTTTTGAGATTGCCGACACGCTCATCAATCCGTTCAACGTCGATCAGCATCTTGCGCACTTCGGTCTGGATGACGCCGGCCTGTTCCTGCATCGATGCGTCTTTGAGGACGGCACGAATCGTGTTCAACGTCGCCATCAACGTGGTCGGCGATACGATCCAGACCTTCGCGCGATGGGATTTTTCAACCGTCGTTGGATGGTTGGCGTAAAGCTCGGCATAGACTGCCTCCGACGGCAGGAACATCAGGGCGGATTCGGCGGTTTCCCCCGGCACGATATAGCGGTCGGCAATATCGCGTACATGTTTCAGGACATCTGCCGCAAAGGCCCGGGAATGCTGTGTTCTCGCCGTATCGTCCTTCGCGTTACGCAACGCGTGATAGCTCTCCAGCGGGAACTTCGCATCGACCACGATCGCGCCCGGTGGGTTGGGCAGCATAAGCAGGCAGTCTGCGCGTTTGCCGTTGCTCAGGGTTTGCTGAAATGAATAGGCCGACGGCGGTAGGGCGGATTGGACAAGGTCCTGCAACTGTACTTCGCCGAACGCACCGCGAGCGTGCCGGTTGGACAATACGTCCTGCAGCTGGACCACCTGTTCGGAGAGCCCGGTAATGTTTTTCTGCGCGACATCGATAACCGCCAGGCGTTCCTGCAGCTTGGTCATGGTTTCCGATGACTTGACGCTGGACTGCTGAAGCGAATCCCCCACTTTCTTGGTGACGTCGGCAAGGCGTGCTTCCAGCGTTTTGGTGATCGCGATTTCCTGATTCTGCAGGCGCTCTGACAGGGCCTTCTGGCTTGCGGCATCGGCTTCCGCGATCTGTGACAGCCGTCCGGACAGTTCTGCCTGGGCCGCGACGAGCCGTTCGGTCATCCGTGTCATCTGATCAGCCTGTTCGTCCGCCCGGCCGTCGCTGCGGCCATTGCCGCGTAGAACGACGAATGCTGCAACGCCGATGGCGGCGGCGGCGATGAAAAGCGCGATAATCGTGACAGGTTCCATCGTGGGAACATAACACGAACCTGCAGCGGCGGGGCGAATCGAATCGGGCGGTTAACATGCCAGATCTCCCGATAATGGGTCTGCGGCAGACTTGATACCGCAGACTTGACCCTGCGGGCGCAACCGCATACCTAACGCATTCCGTTGATAAGGTAATTTGCTCCGATGGCTCTGCTGCCCATCATTACGGCGCCGGACCCGCGCCTGAAAACTGTTGCATCGCGCGTTGACGCCGTCGATGACGACATCCGCCGGCTTATGGATGACATGCTGGAAACCATGTACGCGGCCCCCGGTGTCGGGTTGGCAGCACCGCAGGTCGGCATCAGTAAAAGGGTCATCGTCGTGGATGTGGCGCGGACGGGAGATGCGCCGGAGCCCATGCAGATGGCCAACCCCGAAATTATCGAGGCGTCCAGCGAACGCAGCACCGTCGAGGAAGGCTGCCTGTCACTGCCGGAGCACTTTGCCGAGGTGAAGCGGCCCGAACGGGTGCGCATCCGGTATCTGGACCGTGAGAACGAGATTCGCGAACGGGATATGGACGGGTTTCTCGCAACCTGCATCCAGCATGAAATGGACCATCTCGACGGGATTCTGTTTGTCGACCATATCTCGGGGCTCAAACGCGGTATGATCATGCGCAAACTCACCAAGCTCAAGAAACAAGACGTCAAAGCCGGCGCCTGAGGGAGACTCCCAATGCGTCTGATTTTTATGGGGACGCCTGATTTCGCAGTCCCCGCGCTCGCCGCCCTGATTGATGCCGGCCACGATGTGGTCTGCGTGTATTCGCAGCCGCCGCGGCCTGCCGGACGTGGTCATAAAGAACAACCGTCACCCGTGCAGGTATTTGCGCAGGAGTGCGGGATCGATGTCCGGTACCCGGTCAGTCTGAAGACCCCGGACGCCCAGGCGGATTTCGCCGCGCTCAACGCAGACGTTGCTGTGGTCGCCGCCTACGGGCTGATCCTGCCCAAAGCCGTCCTCGATGCGCCGTCTCTCGGCTGCATAAATATTCATGCTTCGCTGTTGCCGCGCTGGCGGGGGGCGGCGCCGATCCAGCGGGCGATCCTTGCCGGCGATACCGAAACCGGTGTCACGATCATGCAGATGGATGAAGGGCTCGATACCGGGGCGATGCTGACATCGGCCAAGATTTCCATTGGCGAGAAGACGACGGCATCCGATCTGCATGACGCACTTGCCGCACTTGGCGGGGAACTGATCGTGCAGCTTCTTTCCGGGGATTTGCCGCTGCCGGTGCCGCAGCCGGTGGACGGGTCGACCTATGCGCCGAAGCTCGACCGGGCAGAAGGCCGTATCGACTGGTCGGAGAGCGCCGAGCTGCTTGATCTTAAAATCCGGGCGCTGAACCCGTGGCCGGGAGTCTGGTGCGAGCGGGAGGGCGCGCGATTGCGCGTGTTGTCGGCAACGCCGGTCTCAGGGACGGGTGAACCCGGAAAAGTTATTGAAGCGCCGCTTACCGTTGCCTGCGGTGATGGTGCCCTCCGTCTGGACCGGGTCCAGCGGGCCGGGAAATCGGCGATGGCCGTGGATGAGTATGTGCGTGGCAATCCGGTTCCCGCGGGAACGGTTCTGCAATGACCCGTTGGCGGATCCTGATTGAATATGATGGCGGTCCCTATGTCGGCTGGCAGCGCCAGAAGAACGGCCCGTCCATCCAGCAAGCGCTTGAAGAGGCTGTCTTCAGTTTTTGCGGGGAAAATACGCGGGTCTATGG
This sequence comes from uncultured Alphaproteobacteria bacterium, assembly GCA_905479125.1. Classification (GTDB taxonomy): domain Bacteria; phylum Pseudomonadota; class Alphaproteobacteria; order MPNO01; family UBA830; genus CAXBCP01. The sequence continues at coordinate 3,054 of CAJQLI010000270.1, forward strand.
AGCCGGCCGCACGGATGCAGGCGTGCATGCGTTTGGCCAGGTTGCGCATATCGACATCGAGCGGCCGACGACCGCCGATACAGTGCGCGATGCGATTAATGCGCATCTCCGCGACGAGCCGATTTCAGTCCTGGCGGCGATGGCGGCGGCTGACGGATTTCACGCGCGGATTTCGGCCTGCGAGCGGGTTTATCTTTATCGCATTCTAAATCGGCGTCCGCCGCCGGCAATCGAACATGGACGGGTCTGGCATATTCCCTGGGCGCTTGATGCCGCCGCCATGCATGAGGCTGCCCAACGCCTAATAGGGACACATGATTTCACCAGTTTCCGGGCGACGGCGTGCCAGGCGAAATCGCCGGTGAAGACGCTGGACGTGCTTGATGTGCGAGAAGCGGACGACGAGATACATTTTCATGCCCGCGGACGGTCATTCCTCCATCATCAGGTGCGCAATATCGTCGGCACGCTGGAGCGGGTCGGCGTCGGAAAACTGACCGCCGAAGATGTCTCGACGGCGTTGGCAGCCCGTGATCGCGCGGCTGCGGGAGCAACGGCACCTCCAGAAGGATTGGCGCTGGTGTCGGTGGGGTATCCGGACGACTGATTTATGCGCCGGAACCGGTTTGTCAGGCGACAGCCAGGTAGAGCGAGCGGCTGACGAGGCTGAGGCCGATGGCGATCATCAGGTCGATCACGACGATCATAATCGCGACCGGGGTTGTCACATCCAGCGTCGTTTTGGCAATGAAGCCCTGATAGGTGAATATCGCCAGCGTCGCGACCAGGCTGATCAGACCGCCGAGGCCGTCGGGTACTGTGCCGCTTGCGGAAAAAGCCGACACGCCGAGGAAAAAATAAGCCTGAAGGACGATTGCCCAGTTCCAGGCAGTGATGAAACGGAAATAATGCCGGTCGCTTTTCACCGTATCGGTGAAGGCCACCATCACCAGTGGAAACAGCACCCAGCCGATGACATAGGAAATCAGTTCGACGGACAGGACACGGAACGGCCCGGCATCGACGGGGTGTTGCGCAAAGCTGAGCAGCACCAGAAGAGCATAGGCCGGGAAGGCAAGCCATGCGGCGTTGAATGATTTCCAGAACGCGTTCGGGGTATTCTCGAAGAACTGGATAGCTGAACGGTCAAGCGTCGCCAGACGCCAGACGCCGTAGAGGGCGATGGAGACTTCGCGGATGCTGGCCATCCCGGTGCTTAACCGCGGGCCGTGAAATATCCGTCGAGGATCGCCGCGTAGATATCCGCCAGCGCGCGGATATCGGAGACCGCTATCCGTTCGTCGACCTTGTGCATGGTCTGACCGACCAGCCCGAACTCGGCGACAGGGCAGTAATCCTTGATGAAACGGGCATCCGACGTGCCGCCGGACGTGCTGAGCTCCGGCTCCACGCCGGTGACTTCCTTCACGACCCGTGACATCAGCGCGCTGAAGTCTCCCGGCGGTGTCAGGAAAGCCTCGCCTGATATCTTGATGTCCAGGTCGTATTGCCCACCGACTGCCTTGCATTGCTCATGCAGCCATTTGGTCAGGCTCGCACCGGTATGGATATCGTTGAACCGGATATTGAATCCGGCCGTCGCCTCGGCAGGGGTAACATTGGTTGCCGGGTTGCCGGTATCGATTGTCGTCAGCTGCAGGTTCGAGGGCTGAAAGTGGTCCGTGCCGTCATCCAGCTTCGTGTTGGCCAGGGCGTCGAGAATCGCGATCAGCCGGGGCAGCGGATTGTCGGCGAGATGCGGGTAGGCGGTATGCCCCTGCACGCCGGTAACGGTCAGCATGCCCGTCATGCTGCCGCGGCGGCCGATCTTTATCATCTCACCGAGCTTAAGCGGGTTTGTCGGCTCGCCCACCAGGCAGACGTCGATGATCTCGCCGTTCTCCGCCATCCAGTCGAGCACCTTCGTGGTGCCGTTAATAGCCGGGCCTTCTTCGTCGCCGGTAATCAGCAGGCTGATCGATCCCTTGACGGTACCGGCTGTGATTGCGCGTGATGCAGCATCGACGAATGCGCCGACGGCACATTTCATGTCGGTGGCACCACGGCCAAAGAGCACGTCGTCGATAATCTCCGCACCGAACGGATCTACCGACCAGGAATCCGGATTGCCCAGCGGCACGACGTCCGTATGTCCGGCAAAGCAGAAATTCGGCGCTGTATCCCCGAACCGGGCATACAGGTTGTCGATATCCGGCGTGTCCGTGTCCGAAAATTTCAGCCGGTGGCAGACGAAGCCGATCCCTTCAAGCGCTGCCTGCAATACATCAAGCGCACCGGCATCTGCCGGTGTGATGCTCGGGCAGCGGATCAGGTCCTGGGAAAGTTCAACGGCGTCAACGATGGCGATCAATCCCGCAGCAGGTCGTTGATCGACGTCTTGGACCGGGTCTGCTCATCGACCCGCTTGACGATCACGGCGCAGTAAAGGCTGGGGCCGGCGCTGCCATCGGGGAGCGGTTTGCCGGGCAGGTTGCCCGGAACGACGACCGAGTAGGACGGAACGCGACCCATGTGAATCTCGCCGGTCGCCCGGTCGATGATCTTGGTCGACTGCCCCAGGAAAACACCCATGGACAGCACGGAGCCTTCTTCCACGATCACGCCTTCTGCGACCTCGGAGCGGGCACCGATAAAGCAGTTGTCCTCGATGATGACCGGGTCGGCCTGAAGCGGTTCCAGAACGCCGCCAATGCCGACGCCGCCTGAAATATGACAGTTCTTCCCGATCTGCGCGCAGGAGCCGATCGTCGCCCAGGTGTCGACCATCGTGCCCGAATCGACATAGGCGCCGAGGTTCACGAAGCTTGGCATCACGATTACGTTCGGGGCGAGGAAGGCCGACCGGCGAACGGTGCAGTTCGGAACGGTACGGAATCCTGCGGCGCGGAATTTTTCTTCATCCCACCCGGCAAATTTCGATGGAACCTTGTCGAACCAGGCGCTTTCGCCGAGGCCCGGGAAGGATGGTCCGCCCGGCAGCGGTGCCATGTCGTATATACGGAACGACAGCAGGACAGCTTTTTTCAGCCATTGATTGACGGTCCAGCCGTCTGTGCCTTTTTCGGCAACCCGCAGGGTGCCTGAATCGAGTCCTTCGAGGGCCGCTTCTATCGCGTCGCGTGCGGCGCCCGTGGTTTGCGGCGTAATCGAATCGCGGTCTTCCCACGCCTGATCAATGGATTGTTCGAGTGCTGTATCGGTCATGTTCTTTGAGCCCTGTGCCTGAATTTTCGGCGGGAATATAGAGCATTATCGCCGGACGGGGAAACGGCTCAGCTGTTATTTCCGACATTTTGCAGCCAGGCCGTCAGATCGTCGGTGATATGGTCGATATGGTCCGTTTCCGTGACGTCTTTTGCCCAGCTCGTATCGGTCCTGACCCAGACGGTCGTCATCCCGAGTTCCGCTGCCGGTTCAAGGTTTCGCGAAATATCCTCGACCATTGCAGCCCGTGTCGGGTCGACATTGTGCAGGTCGCACAGGCGGCGATAGGAATCGATCGCCGGTTTCGGCACGTAATCCGCATCGCCGATATCATAGACCGCGTCAAAATGGGTTGTGATGCCGATGCGCTCCATAACCTCGCGCGTATGCTCGGTAAATGCGTTGGTATAGATGATTTTTCGGCCATCCAGCCGGTTCAGCGTGTCCGCAAGCGCCGGATCGGGTGCCACCTCCGACAGGTCGAGCTGTGACAGGTGGTTGATATAGTCCTGTGGATCGAGCCCATGCTCGAGCATTAACCCGCGAAGGGTCAGCCCATGGGTGCGGAAATACCCTTTTTGAATGCGTCGGGCTTCAACCCGGTCGACATTCAGAAAATCGCTGATGAACGACCCCATTAGATGATCGATCTGGGCCAGCATTTCAGGGCTGGTGCGGTAAAGCGTGTTGTCGAGATCGAATATCCAGGTGTCGATGCCGCTGGAATCGATGTTTTTCGGGGATGCAGGGTGGTTTTTCTCCATGGTTCGAATGTGGCGCGTGATCTCGATGGACGCAAGGAATCGTTAAGCCCCGATTGATAGGATGCGGTCCTGGCTCATGGATGTCTGTAGGGCAAAGTCGAACTAATGGCGCAAGAGAAGCTTCAACTCGAATATATGGACACGCTCAAAAAAGAGCGTGACCGTTTCGTCGCACTCGCTTTCTGTGCGGCCGACATCCTGTTCGAGGTCGATAAGGACCAGAAGATTACCTATGCGGCCGGTGCAACCAAGGCGTTGACGGATTTCCAACCCCACGACGTGATCGGCAAGTCATTCATCGAACTGATCGATTCGGCCGAGCGGGATTATGTCGGCCGGCGGCTAGAAGGACTTGGTTCTGCGAACCGGCTGGAACCCATGATGGTGCGGATGTCCGGCCCGAACGGTCCGACGCCTCGGCTGATGCTCACCGGCTACCACCTGCCTGACCTGCCGGGATCGTTTTTCTTCGCACTTCGGCTGACCAGCAAAGACGAAAAGCTGGATGACACCAACGACCCGCGTCGGGACACGGAAACCGGGCTTCTCAACAAGGAAGCGTTTGCCGAATTTGCCACCCAGCGGATCAAGGACGCCGAGGCCGAGGGCGAAGAGCTTAAAGTTACAATGCTGCGTCTTGAGGACATGGGCGATCTACGCACCCGTCTCGATGCGGAATCCGACAAGGACCTGATGCGGACCCTGGGTCATTGTTTCGATAACGGGGCCGGCGACCGGGATGTCGCTGCGAAATTCGATGACGAGAATTATGGCCTGTTGCACGATGACGGATTCGATATTGTTGCGCTTCGGGAGCGCCTGGAAAGTCACCTGAAGGCGGCGGATCCGACCGGTGTCGGAATCCGCATCAACAGCAGCACCGCGGCTGCCGATATGAACGGTGCGGACCCCCAGGATGCCGTGAAGGCATTTCTGTACACGATCAATCACTATTGTGCGGACCCGAGCAGTGAACCCGCAATCAAGAGCCTTGGCGAAAATCTCGACGATCTTCTTGCCGATACGTCCGAGAAGATGGTCAAATTCCGTGAAATGGTCTCAGCGGACAGTTTCAACGCCGTCTTTCAGCCAATTGTTGACCTGACGACCAGGGAAATTCATCACTATGAAGTTCTTGCCCGTTTCGCTGGCGGGCTCGACAGGTCGCCTTATGAACTGATCACGTTCGCCGAGAATATGGGCCTGATCTGCGATTTTGATTTTGCCATGTTCCGCAAGGTTATCGGCCTGCTCCGCGGATGGCGGAAGAAGGGCCAGGTTTTCAATCTCGCTGTGAATTTGTCAGGCCGTTCCATCGAAAATGCGGCATTCGTGGATGCACTGCTGAAGCTGCTTGCGAAACATGACAATCTGCGGGGCCAGCTTTCGATCGAAATCACGGAATCCGCCAAAATTCACGATCTGCCCCGTGTGAACGAGATCATCCAGAAACTGCGCACGGCAGGGCACGAGGTCTGCCTGGATGATTTCGGCGCCGGATCGGCCGCCCTCAGATATCTTCATGCGCTCGACGTCGATATCGTCAAGATCGATGGCGTCTATATTCAGGAAGCGCATAACGATCGGAAGCTCCGTGCCTTCATCAAGGCGATTGCCGGATTATGCCGCGAACTCGACATCGACACCATCGCCGAAATGGTTGAAGAGGTAGCTACCGTCAAATTCCTGAAAGAATGCGGTATTCCCTACGCGCAGGGATATCTTTTTGGAAAGCCGGCCCCCGATATCTTCAGCTTTGCGCCGAAAAGCACGCCGCGGAAGAAAGTCCTCAGCGGCGGCTGGAGCCGCAAATCCGGCGCTGGCGGCTGATCGAATGCTATTTGGATTATTCAAAAACCGCCCAAATTCCGATACGCCGTCTACGCCGTTGATTGAGGCACCGTCTGCAGACGGTGCTCTTTCAGATATCAAACCAGTGACCCGGACCGGACAGTCTGGGGAACGACCCGACAGGGCACTTATCGATGCCCTGGTGGAATCCCGCCGCCGTTTCAAGGAAATCGTCGAGGTTTCCGGCGATTTTGCGTGGGAGACCGATGCTGCCGGGGCTTTCGTTTTCGTCTCGCCCGGACTGACCCTCGGGTATCGACCCGAAGAACTGATCGGCGCACCAGCGACGCGGTTTATGGCGGAGAGCGGTGTGCAACCCGGTGAGACACCCTTTGAAGCGCGTGCAGCGGTGCGTGATGTTGATATCTGGTTGCGTGCGAGCGACGGGCGAGATGTCTGCCTTAGCGCGTCGGCCATACCGATCATCGATGATAAAGGTGTTCACGCCGGAGCCCGCGGTGTTTGCCGGGATGTGACTGAAGAACGCCGACAGAATGCTGCTTTTGCCGCTCTGCAGCACAGGGACGCTGCCATGGCCAGGATCGTGAGGGCAGCAAGCAGCGAGCTTGATCCCAATAACATTCTCACATCCGCCCTGGCTGAAACACGTGACACACTTGCGGCGGATTACGCGGATATTCGCCGGCCCGACGAGGACGGCGCCTTCAAGCTTGTCGTCTGCGCGAAAGATGCTGATACCGGTGATGCGCCGGTTCTGAACACGGTATTCAGCAGAATGTCGGAAAGCCGGACACTTGTGACGGCGGCCGACAGCGAATGTTTTCATCTTTGCGCGCCCGTTGTTTTTCAGGATTCGGTCATCGCGGCCCTACTTGTGTCGCGCAAGCTCAGTGACAATGCCTTTAGCGATGCCGAGCGCCAGTTCTGCGATGAACTTGCGAACCAGTTTGCTATTCTGATTGCCCAGGTCGACAGTCATCTCAAGCTTGATGAAATGGCTCGGACCGACGAGATGACCGGTTTGCTGAACCGCCGGGCGTTCCTGGCCGAACTGGCCGATCGTACGGCCCGCGCCGGCGCAGGTGGATCTGATGGCTCACTGTTTTATGTCGATCTCGATAATTTCAAGGCTGTGAACGATGTCCACGGTCATCAGCGCGACGACGAAGCGCTCATCGCATTCGCTGACCTCCTCGTCACGCAGACCCGCCCCGGCGATCTTGTTGCCCGGCTCGGCGGCGACGAATTTGCCATGTGGATGGACCGCACGGATCACGGTGTTGCAAAGAAACGGGCGGCAGGTCTGATTGCGGCATCTCGGGGATTGCGCATTTATTCCGGTACGCCCGATAAACCGCTTGGTATTTCGGTTGGTGTTGCGATTTTCGATGCAGAGGGGGCGGTTGAGCCTGTCGCCGATCTGACGGCGCGGGCGGATTCTGCAATGTATGACATCAAGCATGGTGGCAAATCCGGTTACGTAATTTCTGCCGCAGCAAGTGAGCCGGCGCCGGGCGCATCCGAAGAGCCGCCACGGAACGAGTTACAGGAAACGGCATGAGCAGCTTGCTATCGGGATTGATGTCGCTGGGCCGCCGGCAGGGCGGCGCAATGATGGAATATGATACTGCAAAATCGCGCGCGGCCGATCCGAGTGCGGGCACCCGCCGGAAACTTGCAAAACGTGCCAATGTTCAGCCCGAGATTCTCTATTTCCTGGCCGAAGATTCAGATCCCGACGTGCGCGCAGAGATCGCGGCCAATCCGTCAACGCCGGTTCAGGCGGACGAAATTCTGGCGAAAGATTCCGTCGAGGCCGTACGGGAGCGCGTCGCGCACAAGATTGCCGCACTTGCGCCGGAACTGTCAGCGGATGAACGGGATCGGGCGGGCGGAATTGTTACCGGTATTCTTGAGAACCTCGCCCGGGATGAGACGGTCAAAATCCGCAGGGTCCTTGCGCAGTCATTGAAGGCTGCTAAGGGCGTGCCTGTTTCGGTGATTGAGCAACTGGCGCGTGATACGGATGAAGCCGTCTGTGCGCCCGTTCTGGGGAATTCACCCCTGTTGTCTGATGAATTCCTGGTCGAGATTATCGAAAGCGGTCCTGTCCGCGCGGCATTGCACGCGATATCCGGGCGTCGGGCGCTCGGTGCCGATGTGACAGAGGCAATCGTCGCGACCGATGATGCCGACGTTATCACGACGCTCCTGTCGAACAAGAGCGCACAGATCCGTGAAGAAACGCTCGACCAGATCGTCGACAGCGCCGCCGACCGGGATGAATGGCACGCACCACTGGTCGCTCGTCCGTCCCTGTCCGCGCGGGCGGGGTCCGCGTTGTCGCGCTTCGTCACGGAAGCTTTGCTGGAAACCCTGGCGGCGCGGAAAGACCTCGACCCGAGTGTTACCGATGCCATCGGCGAGGGTGTCCGACAACGGCTGGGTGATGCGGGGGGCGATGATGAAGATGAAGAGTCCGCTGCGGAAAAAGTCCGCCGTCTGCACGCTGAAAACCGGCTGACCGAGAGTGATGTGAAGGCGGCGATGCTGCGGGGCGACCGGCAGTTTGTTATCGAAGCGATCGCGGTCCTTGGCGAGACAGACGTACCGGCCGTACGCAAGGCGTTCTCGCTAGCCAGCGCAAAAGGCGTTGCGGCGCTGTCCTGGAAGGCGGGTTTGTCGGCGGAGCTTGCGCACCAGTTGCAGTTGCGGCTTGCGAAAGTGTCTCCGTCGGAGGCGATCAAGCCGCGGGGCGGAAATTACGGTATGTCTGAAAAGGATCTCGCCTGGCAGGTCGAGTTCTTCGGCGGCTAGGCGTCGGAACCGGACAGGGTATACCGGACAGGCTATTTCCTGGCGCGGATCATCGTGCCGGCACCGTGCTCGGTGAATATTTCAAGCAATAGCGCATGTGGCACACGGCCATCCATGATGACCGAAGCCTCTACACCTTCTTTCACGGCATTGAGGCAGGTTTCGATTTTGGGAATCATGCCACCTGTAATCGTGCCGTTCTTGATATAGGCCTTTGCCTGACGCGCGGTGATGTCGGTAATCAGCTCGCCCTTCTTGTCCAGCACGCCGGTCACGTCGGTCAGCATCAATAGGCGGGTTGCCCCTATGGCGCCCGCAATGGCGCCAGCCGCAGTGTCGGCATTGATGTTGTAGGTCGTGCCGCCTTCGCCGATGCCGAGCGGGGCGATCACCGGAATCATGTGCGATCCTGCCAGCGTGTCCAGCACCCGGGTATTGATTGCGACGGGTTCGCCGACAAAACCGAGATCGACGACCTTCTCGATATTGGAATCGGTCTTCTGGCGGTGTTTGAGCTTCCGCGCGCGGATCAGGTTCCCGTCCTTGCCTGAAATGCCGACGGCGGTGCCGCCGGCGTCGTTGATCGCCGTCACGACTTCTTTGTTTATCGACCCGGCGAGCACCATTTCGACGATCTCGACGGTCCGCTTGTCGGTGACCCGAAGTCCGTCGATAAATTCGCTCTCGATTTTCAGCTGCTGGAGCATGCGGCCGATCTGCGGGCCGCCGCCATGGACGATCACCGGATTGATCCCGACCTGTTTCAGCAGAACGATATCGCTCGCAAACTGTTCCGCAAGCCGGGCGTCACCCATCGCGTGTCCGCCATACTTGATCACGAAAGTCTTGCCGCCGAATTCCTGCAGATAGGGCAGGGCCTCGGTCAGTGTCTCAGCAGTACGTATCAAGGATTTGATCTCGGAAAGGTTTTTGGGCTCGTTTTTCTTGGAGGTTGCCATTCTGTGCTCTCGGGCCAGAGGATCGGACGGGATTACCGCCCGCGTTTAGCGGATATCGGCGATCATTGCCAGTTCTGCGCGCAGGAATTCAACCCCGTGGCCCTTGACCGAACTGGTCTGGACGATGACGGGATGGGCGGCAACGTGCTTCGTAATCTGTGCCTTTGTGTCGGCCATCAGGCGATCCATCGCGCCGGCTTTGACCTTGTCGCACTTGGTGAGCACGATCTGATAGGACACTGCGGCTTTGTCGAGGTCCTTCATGACGCCGATATCGCTGTCTTTTAGCCCGTGCCGCGCATCGATCAGCAGGCAGACGCGACGCAGTGGTGCACGGCCCCGCAGATAATCGAATATCATCGTGGTCCAGCGCTCGATTTCGGTCTTGGAGGCCTTCGCGTATCCGTACCCGGGCAAATCAGCGAGCATCAGCGCTTCGAGAATCTGGAAGAAATTGATCTGCTGCGTGCGGCCCGGCGTGTTTGATGTCCGCGCCAGCGTCTTGCGGCCGGTCAGCGCGTTGATCAGGCTTGATTTTCCAACGTTAGAGCGCCCGACAAAAGCGATCTCGGGTATCCGGGTCTCCGGCACGCCATCGTAATCCGCAGCACCGGATATAAAGACGGCTTCCTGTGCAAACAGCCAGCGCCCCCGCTCCAGCGAGTTGGCGTCATGTTCGTGCTCATGCTCGTTTTCCGGCGCATCGGTCATGACCGGGTATCCTTCATCCTTCAGCGTTTTTTGCGCTGGCGACGGGTTTTGCCCTTGGATGAGGGCGGGGTGGGGCCGGGTTTTTTCTCTGGCTCTTCGTCATCGCCAGATCCGTCTTTTTTCTTCTTGTTGCCGCGCGGCGGTGCCTTGGGCGGTTCTTCGTTGATCGATTCACCGGAGGCCGAGACGCCCATCTTGCGCATGATCACCCATTGCTGGGCGATCGACAGCGTGTTGTTCCATGCCCAGTAAATGACCAGGCCGGCAGGGAAGCTGCCAAGGAGGAATGTAAACACGATGGGCAGCAGCATGAATATTTTCTGCTGCATCGGATCCGCCGGCTGCGGATTGAGCCTCTGCTGCAGGAACATCGTAACGCCCATGATGATGGGCCAGATGCCAACATTTACGATCTGCAGGCTCTGCGGCACGTCCCACTGGAACAGACCGAAGCCGATCAGCAAGCCATAGGGGTCGGGCGCCGACAGATCCTGAATCCAGCCGAAGAACGGCGCATGGCGCATCTCGATCGTGACGAACAGCACCTTGTAGAGCGCGAAGAATACCGGGATCTGGATCAGGATAGGGAAGCAACCCGACATGGGGTTTGCGCCTTCCTTCTTGTACAGTTCCATCATTGCCGTGTTCTGGCGCTGTCGGTCGTCCTTATGTTTTTCGCGGATCTCGACCATTTTTGGCTGCAGTTTCTTCAGCCGGCTCATGGACTTGTAGGACTTGTTCGCGAGCGGGAAGAACGCGAGCTTGATCAGAACCGTCAGCAGCAGGATCGCGAGGCCGAAATTGCCGAGCAGCTGGTAGAAGTAATCGATCGCATAGAAAATCGGCTTGGTCAGGAAATAGAACCAGCCGAAATCGACCATGCGGTCAAAGCGCGGAATGCCGAGTTTTTCTTCATATGAATCCAGCAGCCGGACTTCCTTGGCGCCGGCAAACAGGCGCGTTGAGAAGGCTGCAGACTGGCCCGGTGCAACGGTTTGCGAGGCTGCCAGATAATCGGCCTGAAACTTGTCCTTGCCGCCCGGCGCCGTATGCACGAAACGGCCCTTATTGGCGACCTTCTGGTCGGGCACCAGGGACGTTGCAAAATACTTCGCGGTGATGCCAAGCCATTTGGCTGCGCCATCGACGGCCTGAATTCCATTCGGTTCGTCCGGCAGGTCGTCGTAATCGACCTCGGTCAGCGTTTCGTCGAAAACACCGATCATGCCTTCATGCAAAATCCAGAAACCGGCAGTCTCGGGCATGCCGGAGAGCGAAATCAGGCCGAACGGGTGGATCACCGCAGTCTGATTGCCGTTATTGGTTATGCGCTGATCGACGGCGAACATGAAGTTCTCATCGATTGAAATGACCTGCGCGAATTCAATGCCTTCAGGGTTGGTCCAGCGCAGGGTCACCGGCTGGCCGACAGACAGGGTGGACCGGTCCGTGGTCCATACCGTATCGGCATTCGGCAGGGTTACGCCGGTCGTCGTGCTGGTCCAGCCAAACTGAGCGTAATAGGGGTTTTCAGTGCCCAGCGGCGACAGCATTACGATGTTTTCGCTGTCTTTCTCCAATGTCTGGCGATAGTTGAGCAGGGTCAGGTCGTCAATCAGTCCGCCCTTCAGCCGGATCGATCCGATGACCCGGTCTGTTGTGATCTTGATCCGCGGTTCTGCGGAAACAATGGCGGCGCGCGAAATACTGCGTGCGGCGGCGGGCTGTCCCGCAACCGGCGCGCCTGCGCCCGGCGGCACTGCGCCCGGGGTCGGTACAATCGATTGTTGGCCCGGAATAGGCGCGACGACCTGTCCAGGGATGGCCGGATTGATTGTCTGAGCTGCTTCCTTGGCCTTTTGAGCCTCCTGAAGCGCCCGTTGTTCTTCTATGCGCGGTCCTTCGATGAATACCTGGAAACCAAGCAGAATGGACACGGAAAGTACGATAGCGAGGATAAGATTACGTTGGTCCATAATTTAGCGTCCGTCTCCGTCGGGCACGGGATCGTATCCCTGACCGCCCCATGGGTGGCAGCGGGTTATACGCCGAAGCGCCAGCAATCCGCCGCGGCCGGGGCCGTGCAGCTGGATCGCATCGATAGCGTATCCCGAGCATGTTGGATGAAACCGGCAGGTTTGCGGCAGAACAGGCGATATCAGTAGCTGATACCCGCGTGCGACGCCGATAAGCAGAATGCTTAGTATCCTGACGGTAATTGTTTTTAGAGCGTTCATGACGTTCCGTTTTCCTCAGCGGCCAGCCGGAACGCTCCGAGCTTGCGCAACCCCGTTTCCAGGTCGTTTTTCAGGGCGCCGAAATCTCGTGTTGGCGTCCCCTGGCGTCCGATCAGCACATAGTCGTGCGCTGTCAGGGCACAGTTCGCGAGAACTTCCTCCGCCGCCGCCCGCAGGCGTCTGCGGGCACGGTTACGTATCACGGCATTCCCGACACGCTTGCTTACCGTGAGGCCGTAGCGAGGCCCTTCCGATGCCGCCCGATCTTCGGGTGGCTGGGGCGCAACCTGAAGCACAATGCCAGGTGCGGCCCATTTCCGTTTGCCCGCTGCCACTCTTAGAAACTGACGGCGGGTTTTAAGGCGCTCAAGATGTGCGCCCATCGGATTAAGCGGAAAGACGCTTGCGACCCCTCGCGCGACGACGGGATAGGACCCGGCGACCGCCTACGGTTTGCTTGCGCGCGCGAAAGCCGTGCCGACGTTTGCGTACGATGACGCTAGGTTGAAATGTACGTTTCAAAGCTGACTCCGGCTACGATCTGGTCGAAAAACAGGCCCGGTGTATAAGGTTTTGCCCGGGCCAAGTCAACGAAACAGCGACCTGAATGTCATATTGGTTCAGATTAGCCTCAGGATTGCCCTGAACCGGGGTTTTTCAGGGCCTTCACGCTTTGTTGAAAGGGTGTTGATTAGCCTTGGGGGTGGCAGAAATCCAGATATCTGAGACCGGATGCGGCGAACTGCCCCTGATGCTGCCTGATGGTGCAACAATAAAAAGAGGGATTTGGTATGATGTTTCGGATAGCGACGATCGCGGATATCCACGCTACCCCCTCCTCGGCAACGCCGGCACCGTCCGGCGGGATCACCAAGGATATAACCCCCGAAAGGCTCTCCCATGGATGAAGCAACAGAAACCGCCGAAGGCCCGCAGAAGAAGAAATCGGTGTTTTCGCTTGGCCGTATTATCCCGCTCGGCATTCTGGTGGCCGGTCTTACCGCATTTTTCGCGCTCGACCTTGCTCAGTACATTTCGCTGAATGCGCTGAAAGAGCACCGCGAACTGCTTCAGTCCTGGGTCACCAATTACGGGGCGATGTCGGCGTTGGTATTTGCCGGGATCTATGCCCTTGCGGTGGCGTTTTCCATTCCCGGTGCCGTGTTTATCACGATCGCCGGCGGGTTTATGTTCGGCCCCTATCTCGGAACCGTATATGTGGTCATCGGTGCGACGGTCGGCGCTGTCGGTGTTTTCCTGGCGGCAAAGTATGCCGTCGGGGACCTTTTGCGCGCCAAAGCGGGCCCTGCGATCCAGCGCATGGAAGCGGGCTTTCGCGATAACGAACTGAGCTACCTGCTTATCCTGCGGCTTGTTCCGATCTTTCCGTTCTGGCTCGTGAATCTGGTGCCGGCATTCCTGGGCGTCAGCCTGCGGACCTATACGATCGGCACGCTTCTCGGCATTATCCCGGGCGCGTTTGTCTATTCACTGGTCGGTGACGGGGCGGGTGCCGTGTTGGATGCCGGTGGAGATCTGAACCTCGGCATAATCTTCGCGCCGCGTTTCCTGGCCCCTATTATCGGGCTTGCCGTCCTTGCCTGCATTCCGATCGTGTACAAGAAAATCAAGGCACGGAAAGCGGCTCCTTCAGCCTGACCCGGGTTTCGCATGAACCGGGCATTCGGAAGAACAGCTATTCCGAAGAACTGGGCATTCTCAAGAAAAGGTTTCTGACATGACGAACGAAATTACCGCCGATATCTGCGTAATAGGCGGTGGCTCCGGAGGTTTGTCCGTTGCTGCCGGCGCTTCCCAGATGGGGGCCGATGTGGTTCTGCTGGAAAGCGGCAAGATGGGCGGCGATTGCCTGAACTATGGGTGCGTGCCGTCCAAGGCGATGATTGCGGCAGCTCATGCGGCCCATGCAGTGCGCAGCGCCGGCCGGTTCGGAATAGATTCGGGAGAACCGACCGTCGATTTTGAGAAAGTTCACGATCATGTTCACGGTGTGATCGGTGCCATCGCCCCGCACGATTCAGTTGAACGTTTCGAAGGTATGGGGGTCCGTGTCATTCAGGAGCGCGGCAGGTTCGTCGGCCCCAACAGGGTGCAGGCAGGCGACACCGTCATTACGGCAAAGCGCATCGTGATATCGACAGGCTCACGTGCCGGTGTCCCGCCGATTCCGGGGCTGGAGGATGTCCCTTTTCTCACCAACGAGACTGTCTTCGACAAGAAATCCGCACCCGACCACCTGATCGTGATCGGCGGCGGCCCGATTGGCAGCGAACTTGCCCAGGCGCATCGCCGCCTTGGCTGCAAGGTAACGATTCTTGAGATGTTCTCGGTGCTGGGCAAAGACGATCCCGAACTGACGGAGGTCGTCAAGAACCGGATGAAATCCGAAGGCATCGTCATGCGCGAGGGCATAAAGATTATGCAGGTCGAGCGCACCGATAACGGCGTCACCGTCGTTATCGAGGATGGTGGCAAGGAAGAACGCGTCGAAGGGTCTGACCTGCTGGTATCCGCCGGACGCGTGCCCAATCTCGACGGGCTCGACCTGGAGGCCGCCGGGATCGATTACGACAAGCGCGGGGTCACCGTCGATGCCCGTCTGCGTACTTCCAACAAGAAAGTCTTTGCCATCGGCGATGTCGCGGGTGGGTTTCAGTTTACCCATGTGGCCGGTTATCACGCGGGGATCGTTATTCGCAACGTGTTGTTCCGCCTGCCGGCGAAGGTCGATTATTCGGCCTTGTCCTGGGTGACCTATACCGACCCCGAGTTGGCGCATGTCGGCATGACAGAGGTCCAGGCGAAGGAAAAACACGGTGATATCCGCGTGCTTCGGCACTC
>CAJQLI010000271.1 GCA_905479125.1 uncultured Alphaproteobacteria bacterium
TTGGACGAAGTACTGCACGAGGCAGACGCCCTGAGAGAATATATTTCGGCGAATTGACGGTAGCGGATCAGCCGCTGCCGCCATCTACTTCGACAAAAGGGTCGGACTTGTTCCAGGTGTTTTCCGTGCCGCAGGCACGGCAGACCGTTGTTGCACCCTGAATATCCACCCATTCGAAGATAAACCAGTTTTCGAGTGCAAGCCCTGTATAGAGTTTCCGGTCGCATTTCGCGCAATTGATCAGAACACGAGGCATATCGTTCTCCTGCTGCAGTTGGCGCGTCTATAGTCTGGTCCCAGGCTGATAGCGGGGTCAAGCGGGCTTATACTGGCCTAGTGGCTCGGCCCTGTGCTACTAGAGCGCCGATCAACGATTGGATACGCCCGTGAAAACCGGAAACACTGTTCTTTCGAGCTTTGGCACGACGATATTCGAGGTCATGTCACGCCTCGCCCAGGAAAATGATGCGATCAATCTCGGGCAGGGCTTTCCCGATGGGAACGGGCCTGACGACGTGGTCGAGGCGGGCGTTGACTACCTGCGCAACGGCTTGAACCAGTACCCGTCCATGTATGGCATACCGGATCTGCGCCAGGCGGTGGCAGAGCATGGCGAGCGTTTCTACGGGCTCGACATCGACTGGCAGACCGAAACGATGGTCACATCGGGCGGCACGGAAGCGCTCGGGGCTGCCTTGCTCGGGCTGATCGAGCCCGGCGACGAAGTGATCCTGATCGAGCCGCTATACGATTCCTACCTGCCGATCGTCCAGCGCGGCGGCGGGATTGCGAAGCTGATCCGACTGGAAGCGCCGGGATGGGAATTGCCGCGGGCGGAACTGGAAGCCGCGTTTTCAGATAAGACCAAGCTTATCCTCGTCAACACGCCGATGAACCCCTGCGCAAAGGTGTTCAATCGCGACGAGCTCGAATTCATCGCCGCCCTGTGCCGGAAACATGATGCCTTCGCAGTCTGCGACGAGGTGTACGAGCATCTGACATTCGACGGTGCGCCGCATATACCGATGATCACGTTGCCCGGTATGCGCGACCGCACCGTGCGGATTCAGTCGGCCGGCAAGATATTCTCGCTGACGGGATGGAAGATCGGGATGATCACGGCCTCGCCCGAGGTACTCGCGCCCATAGCCAAGGCGCATCAGTTCCTGACCTTCACGACACCGCCCAACCTGCAGGCGGCCGTTGCCTTCGGCCTGCGGAAGGATGACGCCTATTTCGAGGCGCTGTCAGCCGACATGGCAGCCCGGCGGGATCAACTGGCAGACGGCCTGCGCGATATCGGCTTTGGCGTTATCCCGTGTCAGGGAACCTACTTCCTGACCACTGATTTTCGCCCGCTCGGCTATAACGGGAGCGATGCCGAATTCTGCAAATACCTGACGGTAGAGGCCGGTGTTGCGGCGGTTCCGGTAAGCGCTTTCTATACGTCCGAAGAAACCGGTTATTTCGCCAGGTTCTCGTTCTGCAAGCGGGAAGAGACCATCGACGAGGCGCTCCGTCGGCTGAAATCCCATTTTGGATGATTTTGACGGTGCGAACCGTCTTGACGACCGGCGGCGTGGGGGCTACTTAATCCGCCGGTTCTTGCGGTGGCTGTAGCTCAGTTGGTTAGAGCACCTGGTTGTGGTCCAGGGGGTCGGGGGTTCAAATCCCCTCAGCCACCCCAATTACCTTTCACAAAATCAAACGCTCAGACCATCGGGAGTGCCTCATAGGCCGCATCGGGGCATTGGCTATGACTTCTTCGCTTTGCTCTTTGGCGGAACGACCGGCAGCAGCAGGTGCGACGGGTGCTTCGGGCCGGTATGCAGGGTCACCTTGCCGCCGAATATTTTCTTCGGCCTGTCCTTCGGGTCGTCATGCAGGAACGGACCGCAGCCGTTGAGCGGATGGGCAAAGTTCGAGAGGTTGAGCGCCTCGCCGGAATATTCGTAATCCTTGCCGCGGACCGACAGCGCGAGCCTGTAACCGGCGGGGACCACGATGCAGGTCGGCCATATCTCGATGTCGAGCTCATAGATGCTGCCGGGCTTGAGCGGTTGTTTCTCATCATGGCTGTGCCACGGACGCCATGGCTTTGATTTCTTCGTATCGAGCTTGCGGTGGGACGCTCGCAGCCAGCCCTGTGCGATCGGCGTATGCGGGTCCACCGTGCCTTTGAACGTCACTTCTTTCATATCGGCGCTGAACAGGCGCACGACCAGAAACAGGTCCGCGTCCGTCGTCTCGGAGGACACGAACAGCTTGGCGGCGAGGGGACCGGTAATCTCGGTGTCTTCTTTTAACGGCGGCAGGAAGAACGTGTGTCCGTCCCCCATGCCGTCATAGGAGATCGCGGCTTTCTTCGCAGTCGGTTTGCGCTCCAGACTCATATGGGCGGGATCGAGGAACAGCCTGGTCCATTTGGTCCGCTGGATCGGCCATTCGTTTTCGCCACGCTCGATGAATTTCTCACCGACATGCCGGACCTTGAGCAGGACGCGGGGCTTTTTGTTCCAGCCGTTCTTTTCCCCCTTCAGGTAATAGGCGAAAAAGCGTTTCTGGAGCGCCACGCCGTATTGCGTGTAAAATTCGGTCCAGTGCTCCAGGCCATGGCATTCGAGCCATTTTTCTTTGGATGCTGCCTGATAATAACCTTCAAAGTTGCCACGCGGGTGCAGGCCCTGGCCGCCCCAGCTAGCGGCTGATAGCAGCGGTACTTTGATTTTCGCGAAATCGGGTCCGCGATCCTTGTACCAGTCGGTCTCCATCTCGCGGCGCAGGATATCGCCATGCATGTCGCAGCGGTTTTTCGCCAGCGCCTTTGCCGACAGTGTTTCGGGCCCGGAGACGGTGTCGCCATGTACCCAGCTGCGAAAGCCCTTTGTGCCCACGCCGTGCTGTATCGACGAGACCTGCATCCGGTACCAGTCCTTGATAAAGGTGCAGAGGATGCCGCCGTGGCGGGAAAACTCACGGTAATAGTCGTTTGCCCCTTCCCACGCGCACATGGCGGCGAGGTGCTTCGGCTGCCGTCCGGCAACCCACCACTGGTTCATGCCGTAATACGATATCCCGTTCAGCCCGACCTTGCCGTTCGACCAGGCGCGGGTACCGGCCCATTCGATGCAGGTCTCGAAATCGTCTGTTTCCAGCGGCGACCACGGATCGAGGTAACCCGGCGAGCGACCGGCGCCCCGGCTGTCCACGCGCACGCAGGCATAGTCGTCCGATACCCAAAGTTCGGGATCGACGGTCTCCCAGCTCTGGTACTTGTTGGTGGAATCCTTGATGGCATCGGGATGGTCGGCGGAGAACAAATTCCAGGTGGTGGCATAGAGCTCATCCTGCCAGGCCAGTCCCTTGCCATAGGGGCCCATGGTCATGATGACCGGAAACTCCCCCTTTTTATTAGGACGATAGACGTCGGCGCGGAGAACGGTGCCGTCCGGCAGGGTGATCGGCAGGTCCCAGTCGATGCGCATTCCGTCGCGCAGCTCTGTCCAGGACCCGTCCTTCGCCTTTTTCTTCGGGCGGCGAACGTGGCGTTCGCCCGGCGCGGTTTTATTCGGTGCTGTCTTTTTCGCTACGGCTTTTCTGGATGGTGCTGTGCTGGACGATGACTTTGTCATTTTCGCTCCCCGGTATTCCCCGTTTTTCGGGTTGTTTTCCCGCGATCATTTTGCGATCGCCCCTATAGTTTATGCCGAATCTGGCCGGATAAACCAAACGCCCGGTTGCCGACACGGCGATGCGGAACCCGGCGCCTGAATTCAGTGGTTGAAACAGGGGCGGTTCTCCGCGATACCCGGTCACCGACGAATTGATGCGAAAGGCTCGCTTTTGTCCGATCGACTTATCCTGCCGGTACTCACACTGGCAACGTGTTCCCTTGGTCTCGGCGTGTTTTTGCCAGTGGTCGAGGTCAGCAATCTCGCAATATTTTCAAGTCGGTTTTCAATTGCCGAAGCCGCCTGGGAACTGGTCGCGGATGAACAATATCTGCTTGGCATCGTCGTGATTGTATTTTCGGCCATCTTTCCGCTGGGCAAAATTCTTGCCGCACTGGTGCTCTGGCAGCGGTTCAGGAAAACCGGCACCGCGCCGGGGCGCTGGATCGGCTGGCTCGAATTCTTCGGCCGCTGGTCATGTGCGGATGTGCTGCTCGTCGCCATGGCGATCGTTGTCGCTAAAACATCTGGCATCGCGAATGCGCGCATGGATATCGGTATGTGGTTTTTTGCAGCGTCGATCGTCCTGATGGGGATCGGCGTGTACCGGGTAAAGCGGGCGACGACCGTTTCCTGATTTCCGCTTTCGGATCTCGGTCGCTATTTATCCTCGCCCGGGTAGTCGATCAGGCCCGGCATTCCCTCGACATGGCGTACGCGATCCTCGCCTTTGACGATTTCCAGCGTCATCGCGCCGATACCTGCCATCGTGAAGGTCATCTGCTGGCCGACTTGCGGCCATTTATGCAGATCCATCGAGCAGCCCATACCGATGGTGCCGGTGCCGATAACATCACCCGGATAAATTGTCTCATTGTCGGATACATAGGCGACCAGGTGTTCGGCCCAGAACGAACGGGGCTCGCCGGTATTGCCTTCCCACCACGTTTCGCCGTCCACCGCGATCGAACAATCGATATTGCGTTCGTCGATCTCGTCCGCGGTCACAAGGCAGGGCCCCATAGGCGTGCAGAAATCCTTGCGCTTGTTGGGGCCGAACGGTTCGCGCTTGTAACCGTCGCGGCAGCTAGGGTCGATCAGGATCGTGTAGCCGGCAATATGGTCTTTGGCTTCCTCGATGGTGAGGTTCGAGCCCTCTTTGCCGACGATGATCCCGAGCTCCAGTTCGAGGTCGAGGCGTTCGGTGTAGTAGGGGAAAGGCACCGGGTCTTCTGCACCGGTGATCGTGTCGCAATTGCCTTTGTAGTAAGGCGGCGTGACGTACCAGTGTTCGGTTTTGATGAACGGCACGTCCGCTTTCGACATGTGTGTGTGATAGATCGAAAAGTCGCGAAACGCACCGGGCCGGGGAACAGGTGCCAGCAGTTTGATTTCATTTCGCGGAAACACCAGCCGTTCGCCGTCGATGCCCTGCGGGTCCGCATCATCGTTCAGTCGCGATTTGATCCAGCTTATGGCGGCTTCAGCCGCTTCGCGGGATTTATGCGCACCTTTGAGCCAGCCGATCATGTCCGGCGGGCAGCGCACGGCGGCAATTTCGCGCGGCGTCGGTTCATCGGTCTGATCGGCAAGGTAAGCCGTGTAGCAGCTGGTGAGGTCGGCGATGCGTCCGGTTTCGTCGCCGTCAATCGGGACGCCGATGCGATTGGCGCGTCCGATGGCGGTGTTCACTTCAAAGCTGACAAGTTTCACGGATCGGCTCCCCGGAGTATTTTTAAGATTGGTTTTTTGGAATTCTAGACCACGCGGTGCAACAAATCTTCCCCGTCGCGGATACGGCGGCAGTTCTCAAACGCAATGCCGAGACTCCGGTCGAGGGTCTCCGGCGTGACCCAGGCGATATGCGGCATCACCACCACGTTATCGAGGTCGAATAACGGGTTCCCGGCGGGGGCGGGCTCGACGCAGACAACATCCAGCCCCGCGGCACGCAGATTGCCGGACGTCAGTGCCTGAACGAGTGCTGCTTCATCGACAAGGCCGCCGCGCGCCGTATTGATCAGGACGGCACCCTGTTTCATCGATGCGAGAGCCGCCGCGTCGAGCATGCCTTCGGTCTGCGGGGTCAGGGGAAGGTGGAGTGACACGATATCCGCATCCTGTAACAGCGCGGGCAATGCGCGCCATTCTGCCGCCGCGTCAGGTTTTTGGCTTGTGGCCGTGTAAAGAACCTGGGCGCCCATCGCTTTCAGGATCGGCGCAAGGATACGCGCGACATCGCCATAACCGACCAGACCGATGGTCCGTCCGGCAATCTCGCCCAGCCCGTCAAAGGATTCGAGGTCAGCGGTCCAGCCTTCGCCTGCGCGCATTCTGGCGTCGTAATAGGGGACACGGCGGAGGGCAGAGAGCATCAGCGTCAGGGTCATTTCGGCGACGGCGCGTGAATTGGTGCCGGGCATGTTGCAGACGGCGACATCGTGTTGCTTTGCCGCATCAAGATCGATGGTGTTCACGCCGACGCCGATTTTCTGAATCAGGCGCAGTTTCGGGGCGTGCGCAATGACATCAGCGGTCACGGCTTCCAGAACGTGGAGCAGAATCTCTGCATCCGGCATAGCATCGGCGAAAGCCTTTTTATCGGCCTCGTCGATCACTGATATGTCGAGCCAGTCGGGAACAAGCGCCTCTATCTGGCGGCGAAACCCCGGACTGGCGCGATATTGCAGAACCGCTTTCATGTGCCTGCGAGGATTGCCCGGTCGCCGAGCGCTTCTTCGATCCGGAGTACCTCGTTCCATTTTGCCATCCGTTCCGACCGGGCGAAGGAGCCGACTTTGAGTTGCCCGGCATTCCAGCCCACCGCGAGGTGAGCGATGGTGACATCTTCGGTCTCGCCGGACCGGGCGGAGACAACGGTTGCCCAGCCAACCCGTTTTGCGGCATCGAGAGCGGCCTTTGTTTCGGTGATTGTCCCGGCCTGGTTCGGTTTGATCAGCGCCGAATTGCAGATACCCGCATCGGCGGCATTATCGATGCGCTCCGCATTGGTCACGAGAAAATCATCGCCGATAATCTGAATCTCATCGCCGTATTTTCGCGTGAAATCGCGAAACGGCTCCGGGTCGTCTTCACCGAGCGGGTCCTCGATGGAGATAATCGGGTACCGGTTTATCCATTCGCCAAGCATGTCGACCATGCCGGCGCCGTCGAGTTCGCGGTTTTCGAGGCCGAGTTTGTAAATACCGTTCTTGCCGAATTCCGAT
>CAJQLI010000272.1 GCA_905479125.1 uncultured Alphaproteobacteria bacterium
TGCGACCGGAAACTCTATACAGGGCTTGCACTCGAAAACTGGTTTATCTTCGAATGGGTGGATATTCAGGGTGCAACAACGGTCTGCCGTGCCTGCGGCACGGAAAACACCTGGAACAAGTCCGACACTTTTCTCGAAGCAGATGGCGGCAGCGGCTGATCCGCTACCGTCAATTCGCCGAAATATATTCTCTCAGGGCGTCTGCCTCGTGCAGTACTTCGTCCAATCGGCTTTTCACCGCGTCGCCAATACTGATCATCCCGCAGAGATCGCCGTTTTCGACCACCGGCACATGACGAACGCGCCGTTCGGTCATCTGAGTGAGCAAATCCCTGCTGGTATCGGAAAGCCTGCACGTCATGACGTCGCGCGTCATAACGGAACTGACAGGCGCGCGAAGCAAGTCTGCCCCGCTATCGGCCAGACCATGGACGAAATCGCGTTCCGAGACGATGCCGTCGACAGACTTTCCGTTACCCGAGACAACCAGCGCACCGATACCTGCATCGCGCAGTCGCTGTACCGCGGTTTCTATTGTGGCAGAGGGCGCGATCGTATAGACCTCGCTGCCCTTGTTCTGAAGTATCTTAGAAACTTGCATAACGTGATCTCCTTGAAATATTTCTCGGATTACACAACGCATGGTGACTTAGGTTCTAACGGCACGAGGAAGATGGCAAGAATTATATTTTGATTAAAATTTAGGCAGTTGCCTGTTTTTTAATCCACCTGCTTGCTTCTTTCCGGTGCATAAGACACAGATCATAGGTTTTCCGCGCTTTACAAACGCGTCGGGAATTGGCACGAATCCTGCAAGGGAAACGATATCCGCGCTCCGGTCACCTTGCCGGGGAGCTGATTAAACAGGGATGCGCAAAAAACCATGAAAAAAATCGAGGCAATCATCAAGCCGTTCAAGCTGGACGAGGTCAAGGAAGCGCTGCATGAAGTCGGCGTCAAAGGACTTACCGTCACTGAAGCCAAGGGTTTCGGCAGACAGAAAGGCCATACCGAACTTTACCGGGGTGCTGAATACGTCGTCGATTTTTTGCCAAAGGTGAAAATTGAAGTCGTGATCGAGGATTCCATGGTTGAAAGCGCCGTTGAAGCAATTCAGCAGGCTGCGCATACGGGACGCATCGGCGATGGCAAAATATTCGTTTCAGCTGTCGAAGACGTGCTTCGTATCCGTACCGGAGAAAAAGGCGCCGAAGCGATCTGATAACGCGACACTTTTAATTCCAGACCGGAAATTCATCCTGGCAATTTTATGCCGGTGCGTCTGCCCGCTCTGAACTCGTCACAATCAAGACTTACGTCACAGAAAGGAACACAGCGATGTCGGACGATATCAAAAACGTCTTCAAGATGATTGAGGAAAACAACGTCAAGTACGTGGACTTCCGGTTCACCGATCCCCGCGGCAAGTGGCAGCACACAGCCCAGTCTGTCGGTACCGTGGACGAAGACATGCTGACGGACGGCATCATGTTCGACGGATCGTCGATCGCCGGCTGGAAAGACATCAACGAATCCGACATGACGCTGCTGCCCGATTGCTCGAGCGCTGTCATGGATCCGTTTGCGGCGCAGGAACAGCTTATCCTTTTCTGTGACGTCATCGAGCCGAGCACAGGCCAGCCCTATAGCCGCGATCCGCGTTCGACCGCACGTCGCGCCCAGGCCTATCTGGAACAGACCGGCATCGGCGACACCGCCGTTTTCGGACCGGAACTCGAATTCTTCGTCTTCGACGACGTTCGTTTCGATGTAACGCCGAACAAAAACTTCTATCAGCTCAACGAAGAAGAAGGCCCGTACAACTCCGGCGCCGAACTCGAAGGTGGCAATACCGGCCATCGCCCGGGTCCCAAGGGCGGCTACTTCCCTGTTCCCCCGGTCGATTCCATGACCGACCTGCGCGCTGAAATGCTCACGGTCATCGAAGAGATGGGCGTGACGACGGAAAAGCATCACCATGAAGTTGCACCAAGCCAGCACGAACTTGGTATCAAGTTCAACGAGTTGTTGAAAGTTGCCGACTGGGTACAAATTTACAAGTACTGCGTCCACAACGTCGCTCATTCCTATGGCAAGACGGCAACGTTCATGCCGAAGCCCATTATCGGCGATAACGGCTCGGGCATGCATGTCCATCAGTCGATCTGGAAAGACGGCAAGCCGACTTTCGCCGGCTCGGGCTATGCGGACCTGTCGGAAAACTGCCTGTACTACATCGGCGGCATCATCAAGCACGCCAAGGCAATCAACGCATTCACCAATGCGTCGACCAACAGCTACAAGCGCCTGATCCCGGGTTTTGAAGCCCCCGTGCTTCTCGCCTACTCCGCCCGGAACCGTTCGGCCTCATGCCGCATTCCATTTGCGACATCGCCGAATGGCAAGCGCGTCGAAGTCCGTTTCCCGGATCCGACGGCCAATCCTTACTTCGCTTTCGCAGCAATGCTGATGGCGGGCATCGACGGTATCCAGAACAAGATCCACCCCGGCGATCCGATGGACAAAAACCTTTACGATCTCCCTGCGGAAGAACTTCAGGGCGTACCCACGGTTGCTCACAGCCTGCGCGAAGCCATAGAAGCGCTTGACGCGGACCGTGACTTCCTGACCCAGGGCGACGTATTCCCGAACGATCTGATCGACGGCTACATTGATCTGAAATGGGAAGAAATCTACCGTTTCGAGCACACGCCGCATCCGGTCGAGTTCCAGATGTATTACAGCGTCTGAAATTTCGAATCAGAACTGGTGAAAGGGTCGCCCACGGGGCGGCCCTTTTTTATTACTTGAAGCCGGTATCGCGGCTTTTACCCGTCGGCAACGCGATAAGTTTTTCACGGCCATATCCGTGCAGCTTGTCATGCACGCGAACGATGACGTGTTCGACCCCTTCGGGAATCGTGACGCCACGCAGTTTGCGGGTGAACTGACGCTCGCCGATATGGGGGTGATAAAGGACACGGGTGCCAAGCACGCGCCCGCCCGGACCGATAATCTCCCAGCGGTCGGCGAAATGGTCCCAGCTGGCATCTACATGCTGAACAGTCACCTGGAACTCATAGCTCGTTTTACCCAGTTTGATGATACGGGCATTTACCACCTTCGGCGTATCCGCAGCGGCCGGCAATGAAAACCCGAACAGACCGGTTACGGCTACCGCAAGAATTCTCCGGCTCAATCCGTTCACGATCCATCCTCGTCCGGCAGGGGTTTCGGCGCACCGTTCTCGTCGATGGCGACATAGGTAAACTCTCCCTCCGTCACCTTCAGTTCGATATCAACATCCCGGCGACGGACCCATACCTCTATTTTCGTCGTCACAGACGTTCTTCCCCGGCGTTTCAGCTCAGCATAGCAACTTACCAGGTCGCCAATCGCAACCGGAACGTGAAATGCAATCTCTTTTACGCCCACCGTCGCAACGCGGCCACGAGCCTGTAGCGAGGCGACCGTTCCACCCGCCAGATCCATCTGCGACATTATCCACCCGCCGAAAATATCGCCATTGCCGTTCGCGCTCGCCGGCATGGCAATTGCACGGATCGCCGGCTCGATATTCGGAGGGCGATTCGACTTGGGATTACGATCCATCATGTTCTCTACAATATATCGTGGTATTAATTAATATCGGCACTTTATGCTGTGACCCCATCGTTGAAAAGAGTGTCTTCTGGCTGGCAGACACTACGAGTATATAGAGAGCTATGACTGATCTTTTTGAAAACGACCCGTCGAAGAGCAAACAATATTCGGCGAAGGACATTGAGGTTCTTGAAGGGCTCGAGCCCGTACGCAAACGCCCCGGCATGTATATTGGCGGTACCGACGAACGTGCGCTGCATCATCTGGCGGCTGAAATCCTCGATAACTCCATGGATGAGGCGGTCGCCGGCCATGCAAGCTGGATAGAATTCGAGTTATCCGAAGACGGCCTCGTTACGGTGCGCGATAACGGTCGGGGCATCCCGGTCGACCCCCACCCGAAATTCAAGGACAAATCAGCCCTCGAAGTGGTTCTTACGACGCTGCATTCGGGCGGCAAATTCGGCGGCGATGCTTATAAGACATCCGGCGGCCTGCACGGCGTCGGACTATCCGTCGTGAACGCATTGTCGGTCGAACTGAATGTCGAGATCGCCCGGGACAAGAAGATCTGGGCACAGAGCTACAGTCAGGGAAAACCCAAAGGCAAGCTCAAGGAAAACGGCAAGACCTCCAACAAGCGCGGCACTTCGATCAGCTTTCTGCCTGACCCTGAAATTTTCGGTACCGGGAACTGCTCGTTCAAGCCCCACCTTCTCTACACGATGGCCAAGGCCAAAGCGTATTTGTTCAAAGGTGTTGAGATCCGGTGGTCCTGTGCGCCAGGCCTGATCACCGGCAAGGATGCCACTCCCGAAAAAGACACGCTCCATTTTCCGGGTGGTCTTTCCGACTATCTGGACATGGCCCTCGACGGGCGCGAAACCGTCACCGGCCTGCCCTTTACCGGCGAAGCCGATCTTAGCGGTGGCGGTGGCGGGCGCGCTGAATGGGCGATTGCGTGGCCGGAACGTGGCGACGCAACAATCGCATCCTATTGCAATACCGTGCCCACACCCGAAGGCGGCACCCATGAAAACGGCTTGCGGTCTGCACTCGCCCGCGGGCTGAAAGCCTATGGGGAAATGTCCGGGAACAAACGCGCCAGCATCATTACAGGCGACGACGTCATTGGCGGCGCCGCCGGCATTCTGTCCGTCTTCATCCCGGAACCCGAGTTCCAGGGACAGACCAAGGAAAAACTGTCTTCTCCCGGTGTCGCCAAGCTCGTCGATACCTCGGTCAAAGACCATTTTGATCATTACCTTACCGGTAACCCGCAGGCCGCAAACGACCTGCTCGAACATGTGCTGGAACGCGCAGAGGAGCGCCTTCAGAAGCGCAAGGACCGGGAATTTGCCCGCAAGACCCCGACACGCAAGGTCCGCCTGCCAGGCAAGCTGTCGGATTGCGCCGCCGGATCTGCCGAGGGGACGGAAATATTCCTCGTTGAGGGCGATTCCGCGGGCGGTTCCGCCAAACAGGCCAGAAACCGGAAAACCCAAGCGATCCTGCCATTGCGCGGCAAGATCCTGAACGTCGCCAGCGCAACCGAGGACAAAATGCGCGCCAATCAGGAAATTACCGACCTGATCCAGGCGCTCGGTTGTGGTTACGGTGAAAATTACGACAACGAAAAGCTTCGCTACGAACGGGTCATCATCATGACGGATGCCGACGTCGACGGCGCCCATATCGCATCGCTGCTGATGACATTCTTCTATCGCGAAATGCCACAGATGGTGGCCGACGGTAATCTGTATCTCGCCATGCCCCCGCTCTACCGGATCAATCAGGGCAGCACGACCATTTACGCGCGCGACGATGCGCACAAGGACGAGCTCCTTGAGACAACATTCAACGGGCGCGGCAAGATCGAGATCAGCCGCTTCAAAGGCCTGGGCGAAAT
>CAJQLI010000273.1 GCA_905479125.1 uncultured Alphaproteobacteria bacterium
CAATTTTGAGAACAGGGGGCAGGGCCGCGTCCCAGAACCCCCAATGTACGGTTTCGGGCAGAGAGGGCAGATGATGGGTTTGCGACATGATGGTACCCCTTTCCGGACGGAAGTCAGTCGCCAAGCGCAGTATCAGTTCCGAGCGAATATCGCAGGAATATCGCAATTCCGGAACAGGGAAACAATGCTGCATTCCAGCCCTGATGACTTTAAACCGTTTGCATATAGACGGCCTCAGGCCGTTTGCCGGGTAACGCTTAGGTTGGCCATAACATCCTGCATCAGCTAAAGAGCACCGAGAACAACCCCGGCGATATTGGCGTGGACAACCCAGTAGGCAAGTGTTGCCGGCAACATTGCCGCCAGCACCACACTTGCTGGCACCGTCTTCGTCCCGCCGCGCCAGATATGCCTGACCAGGTGTCTCATCCGCCCATTTATCCAGTTAGCCTGCCGGCGTAAGAAGATAGTCGGGCAATTCAACCACCTGACGCATAAGAATCGAGCCGTCTGCGCGGCGGTTACACGCCAAGTTAACGCGGTGCCATCCTTATCCCGCCATCGAGGCGAATGACCTCGGCATTGAGCATCTTGTTGTCTAGGATATGACAGACAAGACTGCTGTATTCATCGGCTTGACCAAGCCGCGACGGAAACGGCACCTGCTCACCCAGTGAGTCCTGAACATCCTGCGGTAGTGCCTCCAAAAGCGGTGTCAGAAACAATCCGGGTGCAATCGTACAAACCCGAATGCCCTTGTCCGCCAGGTCCCTCGCCATCGGCAATGTCATACCGACGATGCCGCCCTTGGAAGCTGCATAGGCAATTTGACCTATCTGGCCGTCGAAGGCGGCAACCGATGCCGTGTTGACGATAACTCCGCGCGCGCCATCTTCGTCCAGCGGATCAGAGCCAACCGTCCGGGCTGCAACTTGACTAGCACAGTTAAAGGTGCCGATCAGGTTGATGCGTATCCCATTTGCGAACACTTCAGGATCGTGGGGTTTGCCTCGCGACACCGTTTTTCCGATCGGTCCGATACCGGCGCAGTTTACCAATATGCGCGGTATACCCATCTTTGCCACAACCGCATCAATGCCGGCCATGACGCTGGACGGGTCCGCGACGTCGACTTTACAAAACATGCCATCCAGTGCTGCGGCTTTAGCTTTGCCAGCTTCCTCGTTGATATCAAAGATAGCCAGCCGAATACCTCGCTCCGCCAATGCGATGGCAGAGGCTGCGCCTAATCCTGAAGAGCCGCCGGTTACAATCGCAATTTGTCCGTTCCACATGTCCATCTGATATCCTTCTCCGATGCGCCGCGAAATATCTTAAGCAGCATGAGGAGTTCAGCCTGCTCCGATCGAGACAACAACCGGGATAGCCGTTCCTCGTGTTGATTGACCGCCTTAAAGCTAGCCTCCAATATCCTGATAGCCATTGCGGTGGAAGCCAAGGCATAAAACCGTCGATCCCCGAGGACACCGCTCCTAGTCAGTAGTTTCCACTCCTCCAGCTGGTCAACAATCACCGCGAGGTGGGGTCGTTCGATCCGAAGTGTTCGGACAAGTTCATTAGGGTAACATTAGGGTCTCGACGAACAAGGATAATGCGGAAATACCCGCGCGGTAAGCGCGTCTTCATCCAGCGTTTAACGAAAAACCGGCCTGATCAATCATATGAGCGCGCTTGAAATTATATCCGACAAGATCGTCCAGCACTGTCTCTGAACTTTTGTCATTCTTGTCGATCGTATCGCCTAAAACCTTGGTCGGAGATACACTCCTTGTCTGCTTGTTACTACATCACACCGCAGAAAAAATGTGAGACAGCTTCCTATATTTAACTTGGTCAAAAATTACATTTTTAACAAAAACAAGTCCATGTCGTTAAAAGCGCCGCAAGCTCAAAAAAACTGTTTTGTCGCCGATGCGCGCCGGAACACTTCCTCGCATTTCATTCAAGCCCTAACAGAAAACCTCTCGGCTCGGCCCACTCATTCAGTGTTTTCACGAACAAAGAATCGAAATTCCCGATGGTGCCGGTCCATGACGCGAACGTCTCTGATTTCTGCCTGTCGGCGTCAGTCCGATCTGGTTCGGGATTGCCTCGCCATTGATGAAAACCGGTACCAACAGAATCGCACTAATACCTGACCAAGCCGAGCACCGCGCTGAAGATGATTTCTACTGATTCCGTTACGACTATCTTTAGGCCGTCAGGCCCGCAACAACTTTTCGGTATTCCGTCGCTATTTCTTGCTCACGGGGATGGCGCCCCGCCTGCACCACATGGTTTCCGCCGACGAACACATCCTTAACAACCGGGACATTTCCAGAAAAAATCCAACTTTCGAGAAAAGTGTCGCACCCTTGGCCGGCGAATATCGGCGCGTCGGCATCAAGAACGATAATGTCTGCGCGGCCACCAACGCAAAGCCCAGGCCCGCCGGAACGGCCCAGCGCACGCGCACCGCCCGCCACCGCCAGATCGAGCAATCTTCGCCCGGTCGATACACCGGGCGTAGCAGCCACATTCCGACGTCGGTCACGCAACCGCTGGCCGTATTCAAGCAAACGTAGTTCTTCCACCGGGCTGACAGATACATGGCTGTCAGATCCGATTCCAACCGCGCCCTCCGCACCCAGCCATAGGGGCAAGTCGAACAAACCGTCGCCCAGATTTGCCTCCGTCGTCGGGCACAAGCCGGCGATTGCGCCGGAGGCCGCCGCCGCCCGGCATTCCACGACCGTCATGTGTGTCGCGTGCACCAGGCACCAACGACTGTCCACCGGCAAACGATCCAACAGCAGTGCGACCGGCCGCAGGCCCGACCACGCCTCGCAATCGGCGACCTCTTTCTTCTGCTCGGCTATATGGATGTGAACAGGGGCGCTCGAATGGATTGACGCCGTCACCGCCCTTATAGCGTCTTCCCCGGCCGCACGCAGGCTATGAGGCGCGACACCTGTGTGCCGGTCAGGGTCATTTTCAGTCTCAGCCGCGACGGCCTCATAAATCCGCAGAAAGCTATCGGCATCATTGATGAAACGCCGCTGGCCCTCGCCGGGATCTTGTTCGCCGAAACCGCTATACTGGTACAGTACCGGTAGGCAGGTCGCCCCGATCCCGACTTCCCGGGCGGCGGCCAGCGTCCGCAAGGTCATTTCTGCCGGGTCGCCAAACGGGCTGCCGTCCCGGTCATGGTGCAGATACTGGAATTCGCCGACCGCGGTGTAGCCGGATTTCAACATTTCAACGTAGAGCTGGGCGGCAATAGATTCGAGGTCATCCGGCGTTATCCGGCCGACAAACCGGTACATCAGGTCGCGCCATGTCCAGAAACTGTCTTCCGCCGCATCGGTGCGGAACTCACTGAGCCCCGCCATCGCACGTTGAAACGCGTGGGAATGCAGGTTCGCAATCCCCGGAACGGCGATGCCCCCGATATTCTCCACACCGGTGTCAGGGCTGCTGCCCCCAATGCCGTCAATACTGCCGTCATCATCGACCGAGATGTATCCCGGCGACACCCACCCGGATGCGGCGTACACATGGTCGAAACGGTAGACCGCCATCGGCTGGTCAGCCAGCGGCGCGACTGGTGATCCAGTGCAGTCCGGTTTCAAGCAGCTCGGTCAGCACCGGGCGGACCCGGTCTGCCCGATCCGGCATCAACCGAAACGGCGGGTCTTCGTCCATATAGGCGACCTGGCCCATTTCGAGCTGGATCGCATGGATATTATTGGCGGGATCACCGTAATGCCGGGTGATATAGCCGCCCTTGAACCGGCCGTTCAGAATAGCGGTGTATCCGTCGGCATTATCGAGGACGCCGAACATCCGCTCCGTCAGGTCCGCATCCGCACTCTCGCCATCGGCGGTGCCGAGATTAAGGTCCGGCAGACGACCCTCGAAAAACCGGGGCAGCACGGAACCGATGGAATGCGCATCGAATAATAACACGGCACCGAACCGGTCGTGTGTTTCCGCGATTACCCGTGCAAGTTCCCGGTGATAGGTGAGCCAGTACAGATCGAGACGCCGTTGTATTTCGGCGGCGTCCGGCGCCTGGCCGTCCAGGTAAATCGGCTCTTCCCGGAAGGTTGCCGTCGGACAAATCTCCGTCGTGTCTGCACCGGGGTAAAGCGACTTGCCGCTCGGGTCCCGGTTCAGATCAACGACATATCGCGAATACCGCGCCGACGTGATCGTCGCACCAAGCCCGTTGGCAAATTCGTAGAGATCGCGGATATGCCAGTCGGTGTCGGGAAGCGCGAGGGCTTCAGCCGTCAATCGGGTGCCGATATCCGCGGGGATTTCCCGTCCGTCATGGGGCACATTGACGATCAGAGGCGTAGACCCAGCCTGTATATCAATGACAGGCAACATCAGGCGGACCTCAAACAAAAATCGTTCGGAAAACCACCGGATTGCCTGAAAACTATCATTGTTTATCCCTGTTACCCGCCCTCTAGGCGGTTTTGCAGCTGGTTCTACAGATGTATAATGAATGCCCCGGCCACGCAATATTCATGGAATGCCGACCCCTTTAAAGGAAACAACCAATGCCTGACTGGGATACCGTCTGGATCAACGCAAACCTGGCAACAATGACCTCTAACGGCGCGCCATATGGCGCGATCCGGGATGCCGCAATCGCGACACAGGGCGACCGTATCGTCTGGACCGGACCGATGGCAGAGATTCCGGGAAAACCGGATTTAATCGCTGACGAGGTCGTCGATCTGGCAGGCAAGTGGATCACCCCCGGTCTGGTAGACTGTCATACCCATCTCGTTTTCGGCGGCAGCCGGGCCGGCGAATTTGAACAGCGCCTTCAAGGAGTCAGTTACGAGGAAATCTCGCGCGCAGGCGGCGGCATTGTCTCGACGATGACCGCCACGCGTGAGGCAACAGAGGACGACCTCGTCACGGCAGGACTGCCCCGGTTATCGAACCTTATTTGCGGTGGCGTCACCACGGTCGAGATAAAATCAGGATACGGGCTCGAGACTGCCGCTGAAATGAAACAGCTGACCGCCGCTCGCGCGTTGGGCAAGAAGCTTCCCGTTGGCGTCCAGACCACGTTCCTCGGCGCCCATGCGCTGCCGCCCGAATTCGGCGGCCGGCAACGGGAATATATCGACCTGGTGATCGAAGAAATGCTCCCCGCGGTCGCCGCCAGCGGGTCAGCCGATGCCGTCGATGCCTTCTGCGAATCGATCGGGTTCACCACGGCGGAAACGGAAGCAGTGTTTGAGGCCGCGCAAAAATTCAACCTGCCCGTAAAGCTGCATGCCGAACAATTGTCCGACCAGGGTGGCGCAGCACTCGCCGCCCGGTTCGGAGCCCTATCCGCCGATCATCTTGAATTCATCTCCGAAGACGGTGTTCGTGCAATGGCAGCGGCCGGAACGGTTGCAGTATTGCTGCCCGGTGCTTATTACACGCTTCGCGAAACCCAGTTGCCGCCCGTCGACCTGTTCCGCAAACATAACGTTCCGATCGCCATCGCTTCGGACTTCAACCCGGGTTCATCGCCGATACCGTCATTGTTGCTGATGCTGAATATGAGCTGCACACTATTCCGGATGACCCCGGAAGAGGCCCTTGCAGGCGCGACGAGACATGCCGCCAACGCGCTCGGGCTGGAGGCGGACCGCGGCACGCTGGCCGTCGGCAAACGCGCCGATCTCGCCATCTGGAACATCAACCAGCCCGCAGAGCTCGCCTATTGGGCCGGCTACAACCCGCTGCACACCCTCGTGCATGACGGCGCTGTCGTTGATTTCAACACCCAGCTGATCGCCCCGGGACTCGCCGCATGACCGATGTGGCCGTCGGCGATGCACTGACGCCGTTCGCCACCCCCGGCGATGCGCTCGCCGCGCAGGCAGCGAC
>CAJQLI010000274.1 GCA_905479125.1 uncultured Alphaproteobacteria bacterium
CAGGATCGGCCCGCCTTCGGTGATCCCGTAATTCAGGTTCAACCTTGCATCCGGGAACATGGCCGCAAGGTTGTCCAACAGATTGTCAGAGGCCGGCGCAGAACCCATCGAGCAGTTCCGGACCGATGACAGATCCGTTTCAGCCAGCAGCGCTTCTTCCTGCAGGATCAGGGCATACATTGTCGGCACGCCCGTCAGCATCGTCAGTTTGTAACGTTCGATGGCCTTGATATATTCCTGTGCGTCGAAGCGCGAGAAAAGCACGATCCGTCCGCCCGCAGAAAGAGCAGATTTCACAGCCAGGAGCGCATTTTTGTGATAGAGCGGTGCCGATATGACAGAACAGTCATCGGCGCGAATATCCCTGATTTCGACGATTTTACCGATCATCCAGACCTGCCCATGATGATCCAGCAATACGCCCTTGGGCTTACCCGTAGAGCCTGACGTGTAGGGCTGTTCGGCGATATCGTCACCACCGGCAAAGAATGACGGGAATGGCGCATCCGAGTGGATAACGAAATCCCGGTATGCGTCACTGCTGCCGTGTGATGCCGCCTTGCCGGAGAGTTCCCCAGCGCTTGGGAAAGTGAGCGTACGCACACCGTCGGGCACACGTTCGGCCTGGTTCGGGTCGGCAAAGACCGCCTTCATCTCGGCGTCCTGCACGATATATTCGACGGTCTCATCGGGCAGCTTGACGTTGATCATGACCGGCACGCACCCGGCACGCATTGCCCCGAACAGGACTTCGAGAAACTCTACCCTGTTCAGCGCAAGGATGCCGACCCGGTCGCCGGGTTCAACCCCGGCAACCAGCAGGCCGTTCGCAACCGCATCGCAGGCGGCGTTGAAATCGCGATAGGAAAATTCCCTCGGATTGGCCGTGTCGTAAAGATCTACGACAGCGACCTGGTCCGAATTGGCGTGAGCGATAAAAACATCACCGAGGTTTCCAGACTCCGAAGGGTTCATTTTCGTAGTCCTGCTATGGCGTGATGACGATCTTGCCGATAACTTCGCGATCGCGAAGTTGTCGGACGCCCTCAGCCGTCTGTTCGAGCGGCAGAACCGTATCGATCACCGGCTTCAGCTTGCCATCGGCAATATGCTGCATCAGGATTTCGAGATCTTCAATCGCCCAGGAATTCGATCCCAGGATCTTGAGCTCGAAGGTCCAGACATACCGCAGATCTTCGGTCGGATCGAAACCAGCAGTCGCGCCACAGGTCAGAATTTTGCCGCCGCGCTTGGTCGCCTTCAGCGAGGGCACCCACGTGTCGCCGCCGGTGAAGTTGATCACCACGTCGACGCCGCCTTCGTATTTGCGACGATGAGGCTTACCGTAAATGCCATAGATCTGTTTTTCGAAATCGGTGTAGTCGATAACGTGATCCGCACCCCATGCTCTGAGCGCTTCAAGCTTGTCAGGGCTGGAACCGGCCGCGACAACCTCGCAGCCCATCATCTTGGCCAGCAGCACACAGCACGAGCCGACACCGCCGGACGCACCGAGGATCAGCACTTTTTCGCCGCCCTTCATGCCGCCATTGGTAATCATCATTCGGTGCGCCGTGCCGTAGGCAACAGGAAGCGCAGCCGCCTGCTCGAAGGAGCAACCGTCGGGAATTTTGATCAGCCGCGTGGCATCAACCGCACAGAGCTCAGCCGTGCCGCCATCGAGCATTTCGCCCATCAGGCCTTTTTCAGGTGTGACGGGATCCAGCGGATTGACCAGAACCCGGTCACCGATCGACCAGCCTTCGACGCCGGCGCCGATTTCCTTGATCTCGCCCGAAATATCCAGCCCGATCACGATCGGCAGAGGCACTTTGATGCCCGGCATACCTTTGGTCGTGAAGACATCGTGATAATTCAGCGATGTCGCGCCGACCCGAATAATGACCTGGCCTTCACCGCATTGCGGATCGGCATAATCTTCATGATATTTGAGATTATCAATATCACCGTGTTCGTGCAGAACAACTGCGCGCACTTTAATTCTCCCTTTTTTAAGCAATACGTACCCCGCCGCCGGCAGGAAATTCCATTGCGGCGGAGTAACGCGTTTAACTGGCTGCCGTCAAGCGATGGCGGCAGCGGTTTCCTGATAGACTTTGACCACGTTGGGCCCGAGTTTGACGGAATTTCCGCCATAAACATGCACAGAGACCGCAGCCTTGTCGGTTGGGTTATGCATGCAATGTATATCTCCACCGCCGACAGGCAAGTGGGCAACGTCGCCCGGCAGATGCTCGATCATTTCAACAGGAACGGCATCCGTGCAGGACGGGTCGTCAGAAACCGCCCGGTACAGGGTTTCCTGAATAACCCCCTCGAAGACTCCAAATGTGCACCACGTCTTGTGATCATGGATCGGCGAGACGATCCCTGCCGGCCAGACCGCAGCGATGATCGAAAAATCGTCATTCGGGCACAGGAAAACGTCATGGCGGCCATAGCCCTCGGGCGGCAGCGCCTTGTGTTCTGCGGACAGAAGATCCCGGTCTCCCAGAATTTCCGGGAGATAGTCCGCGATCAATGCCGGCACGTTCTGAACCGGATTATCCGCGACCAGACGCCCGACCGTCTTGCAAAACTGATTGAGATCCATATTTCGGCAACCTTTTTCTGAGGGATTATTTAACCCTGAAACTTCTGCCAAACAGTTTACGGATTGCGCACGACAAGTGTTTTTAAAATTTCCACGTGATTCGGCATATTGAGCATGGTATTCTAAAAATCGGAGTGATTTAGAGAAAATTTCATCATGGATGCCATCGACAAGAAAATTCTGGATATTTTGCAGGATGATACCACCCTCGCGGTCGCAGATATCGCGAAGAAGGTAGGCCTGTCGACGACGCCCTGCTGGCGGCGCATCCAGAAGCTGGAAACCGCAGGTGTTATCCGCTCGCGGGTCGCCCTGCTGGATGCCGACAAGCTCAACGCGGGCGTCACGGTATTTGTCTCGATCCGGACCGACAAACACGATGCAGCCTGGTATCAGAACTTTTCCAAGACCGTGAATGCCTTCCCCGAGGTTGTTGAGTTCTACCGGATGTCAGGAGATATTGACTATCTTCTGCGCGTCGTCGTACCGGATATCGGCGCATATGACCGATTTTACCAACGGCTGATCGCCCAGGTCGAACTCTATGACGTAAGCTCTTCATTCTCGATGGAGCAAATCAAATACACCACGGCGCTGCCACTCGATTACGCCTGATCGTCTCTGCCGGCCCGGGCGACATGCCGTGCAAGATCGAAAACATGAGGATCGTCCGCTCCCATTTCCGATAGCGCACGCGCCAGCTCTGTAACGTATTCAGTGTTCAACCCCGATGGGCCCTCGCTTGCCCTGACCTGCGCCGCGATCTCGGGCATTGGCGCATCACCCAGCCAATTCGGATTTCCGGGTGTCGCAATATAGATAAGTCCGTCCGCACACTCCTGCGGTCCCCCGAGGAACGTCATTTCCGTCTGATGGAGCGAATACCCACCTTTTTCGCGGTAATCGAGATGATCTATCACCTCTTCACGGCTTTCGGCGGAGATCAGATAGGCTTTCCCCCAGCAGACCGATTGCGGATCTTTGATCAGTGTGACGACTCTGCCCGGTGCACCGGGCACACCGCGGTGATCGGTCGACCCCTGCCAGAACCGTCTGCCCCATCCGGCAACCGTGGCGACACGGGCTTCCTCGAACGGGAAATCAGGTCTCCAGATAAGGGAGCCGTATCCGAATACCCAGACATCGCTCATCTCACGACGTCGCTCATCTCTGGAGTCTCAAATGCCGGGTTTCACGACGTGGCTCTCACGACGCGGCTCTCACGACAGGGAAAACGGGTCGTGCCCGTCCGCATGGAGCGCAAAACACGCCCCCATCCCAGCCTCCGGCGAGACGAGAAGGCAACCAGCGGTATCGGACAGCAATGGTGTGTCCGCTGCCGCCAGGAACGACCGGGTCGCGTCGATGTCCCCGCTCCGGATCGACACCGCTGCAATGAACGGCATGCTCGGGATATTGATCCCTGGCAACAGCCGCCTGCACTCTTCCGGAGCGCAGATCGTCAGCGCCCCACGATCAAGGTCGATACGATACCCGCGTCCCAGCGCCTGCCTCGGTTTCCCCGTGAATCTTTCATACCGGACAGCCGCTTCCTCCGGGTCATCGGCACAAATCAATAGACCCGAGAGCATATCCAGGCCGTTTTCATCAGCGGTAACCGACGGCTGCCAGACAACATCGGGCGTATCCTGGCTGAGCACCTGCACCCGCCCCTCGGCCATGGCATCGGAAGGCAGCCTGATGACGGAAAACGCCGCCGTTCCCTCCCCGCCTGCGTCGAGCGGCATGGGACGGCGCAGAGCAATCGGCGGCTCCGGCGCAAAACCGGCATCTCGCAACTGCTGCGTCACAGCCTCGGTATCGCCGACCGTAAAAGCTATGAGATGCAACCCTGTGTATCGGGCCAGCCCCGCATCCATCTGCTCCGTGATCTTGGACTCGACCTCGGGCACGCGGGTAAGGACTTCGAGATACCCCCGGCGGATCATCGCGCACCTGTTCGCGGTACCGGATGGAACACTGCTGCCGTCAGGCTGCTCGTTCATATGAACAGTGAACGGCGTCAGGGGAAACCCGAGGCTGTTGAATGCAACGGAGGCTACGTCCATGTCGGGGACAAACCAGCCGACATGGTCGAGAAATATTTGGCCGGGCCCGGGAGTCTGCGGCTGCTTGGAATGTTGTTTCATATCGGCACCGAGAATAACGCCAGAACGTCCGAATGTCCCGCCTGAGAACAAACCTGGGCACGAATCTGTGCTGAATGACGGCCATAGACACGATCCAAGGGCGCGGATAGACTTTCTGCACAAAAAAGCGGCAACAAAGCCGTACGTTCGAATGTCCTGCTACGGGGACGCCTGACCGGTTTGTTCAGACTCGATGGCGGTAGCAGACAACGAGAAATCCCGGGGCGACCGAAGAAGAAAATATCCATCGCCCGGCAGACCTGCCGGGCGCAATCAAAAGGGAAGAAACGGGGGAATATCATGGCTGATGCCAATCAATTAAAAGACCCGAACTACACACCGCCTCTCGGCGAGGCGATACCACTCGGGATACAGCACGTCCTGGCGATGTTTGCCGGAAACATAACCGTACCACTCATCGTCGCTCTTGCCGCCGGACCGCAATACATCACGGTTCTGGTCCAGATAGCGCTGCTTGCTGCCGGCGTTGCGACGCTGATACAGACTGTCGGAATCGGCCCCTTCGGCTCCCGGCTCCCAATCGTACAGGGAACCAGCTTTGCCTATATCGGCATTCTGACCGGTGCCCTCAAGGGCGGTGCGACACTCGCTGCCGTGTTCGGTGCTTCGCTTGTCGGTGGACTGTTCCAGGTCGTACTGGGATATTTCATCCCGCAGATCAGAAAATGGATTCCGGCCCTGGTGTCGGGCGTGGTGGTCATGACCATCGGCTTCACCCTGCTCCCCGTCGGCATCAAGTATTCCGCCGGTTGCGGTGCCTACCCTGCACCGTTCTGTAAAGCAGGCGGGTTCGGCGACATATCGCACTGGCTGCTGGCCCTGTTCGTCATCCTGATCACGCTGCTGATCCGGCGCTACGGCAAGGGAATATGGTCCACGGCCTCGATCTTCCTGGGTCTCGTGGTCGGGTATGTCGTGGCAATCCCGTTCGATATGATAAACAGCAAGAAGGTGGATGCCATCAGCAACGCGAGCTGGTTCGGCCTGCCCGAGACGCATTTCGGGCTCGAATTCACCACACCCGCTGCCATCGGTCTCATCGGTCTGATGTGCATCATGGCCTTCATCACGACAATCGAGACGGTCGGGGATATCTCCGGTGTCACGATGGGTGGCGCAGACCGTGAGCCGACGGACAAGGAACTGAAGGGCGGGGTCATGGCGGACGGCCTTGGTTCAGCAATCGTCGCACTATTCGGCGGACTGCCCAATACGTCCTACAGCCAGAACGTCGGGCTGGTGTCCTTCACCAAGATGATGAGCCGGCACGTGGTCACGATCGGGGCATTTTTCCTGATCCTGTGTGGACTGATGCCGAAACTGGCAGCTGTAATCGCAGCAATGCCGGAACCGGTACTCGGCGGCGCAGCAATCGTGATGTTCGGTATGATCGTCGCCGCCGGCATGAAGCTGGTGGGTCAGTCGGGCTATACCACGCGCAACATGCTGATCGTCGCCATCTCTCTGGGCCTTGGCCTCGGCTTGTGGCAGGTCAATCAGCTCGCAACGATGGCAAAGTTCGGCCCGCTGCCCGTGGAATTCCTCCCGGCCTGGTCTGTACCGCTCTTTGTCTCGGGCATCGTCGTATCGGGGCTGTGTGCCGCGATCATGAACGCGGTGATGCCGCATGAAGAAGACGCAGCCTAGCTACAGAGCTGCCACAAAAAGACCCCGGACCGCAGTCGCGGCCCGGGGTTTTTGTTTGCCTGAATTTGGCATACCAGCGCCGGGTCAGACGACCCACACGCCCGTATCAACATCGTTCGCCGTGACGTTCTGCAAAGTGACGAGCGTCTGCGGGGAACTTGCCCCTCCGGCACCGTCATTGTCGATCTGGACAAGTGTGTCAGCACCCGACTGGGTCAACTGGACGAGTCCGTCACCGAACACGTCCCCCCATGCATAACCAAGGTTCGCTATCAGCTGACTGAGGTCCAGCGCATCCAGCTGCCCGCTCGTCGCAAAGTCGGTGATGGTATCGCCCCGTTCACTCACGTCCGCATAGACGAAGGTGTCGGAGCCCGC
>CAJQLI010000275.1 GCA_905479125.1 uncultured Alphaproteobacteria bacterium
CGTCCGGGGCTGACGGTCGATGTGCGTAACGATGCTTTTGAAAGCCAGCTCGATGCCCTGGACCGAGGTGATCTGGATGTTGTCATCGGCGCGTTATTCAGTGGTGGCGGGAATCACGAACATCTGGTGGAGGAAGTGCTGTTCCAGAACAGCCTTTCGGTCATTGTTCGCGGCGATCATCCACTGACCCAGCGCGATGACCTGTCATTCGCAGATCTCGCAGACGAGTCCTGGGTGATTGCGCGCGGCTCCGCCACTATCAGACAGCTCGTTGCGAATGAATTCAGGTTCGAAGGCGCGGAGACGCCCAAATTCGCGGTCGAAACTGATTCCATGCTTTGTGTGAAGGGGTTGCTGCTGTCCGGCGATTT
The DNA here is from genome assembly GCA_905479125.1 of uncultured Alphaproteobacteria bacterium. Classification (GTDB taxonomy): domain Bacteria; phylum Pseudomonadota; class Alphaproteobacteria; order MPNO01; family UBA830; genus CAXBCP01. The sequence continues at coordinate 372 of CAJQLI010000275.1, forward strand.
CGTGTGTGCGAACCCGGCGGAGCTGTTCGCGACGGAGATCGAACGGGGCGTGCTTACGGAGCTGAAGCTGCGTTGGCATTCGAATTCAAGGGCGATCGGTTTCACCCTGCGTGAGAACGGCACGATTACACCGGCGATGGAGGCCCTGATCGGAATTCTGCGGGACCTCGGGCGGGAGCGCGAAACGGCCTAGCCTTCGACGACAGCGATGCCCTGGATTTCCACCATCATCTCGGGCTGGGCAAATCCTGCTACCGTGATCATGGCGCTGCCGGGGAAATTGCCGTCGGGGAAATATTCCTTTCGCAGCTCTGTAAACGCGTTGCCATAGCGGGAATCGATGATGAAGACCGTCATCTGGACAATGTCCGAGAGTTTCGCGCCGGATTTTTGCAGAAACGCTTCGATATTGGCGAAAGACTGACGTGTCTGGGCCTCGAAATCGCCGGCCAGTGATGCGCCATCGGGCGTCTGCGGCGCGCCGTAGCCGGCCAGCCAGATCATCCGCTGATCACTACCCTCCGTGATGACCGCCGGTGAGAAGGACCGGTTTTTCTGCCAGGTGCCGTGGATGAATTCGCGTTTCATGATGTGTCTCCCTGTTCTATCCGCGTTCTATCCGCCAGAGCAAAGCACGGCGGCGGCAGTAAGTCATCCGGGGACCAGGTGATCATCGTGCGAACCCCCCGTTGCGTGGTAGGGTTTGACGCGGGCGGGTTTCAGTAACGATGGGCACCAGGTGCCCGATAGAGGGGCATGATGAACCGGAATGACATGGTTTTTGCCGTCGGGAGTGTCGTCGCGGCCGCGGCGCTGGTTGTTCTGGCCGACAGCCAGGTTTCTGACAGCCGTTCGCGGAGTGCGGATAGCACAAGTGCCGGCACGGTGGCCGAGACCATCGACCTGTTCAAGGACGAGGGCTTCAATCCTGAGGTTGCGCTGAAGGCGGTCTCGCCGAGGATTCCGGCGGTATTTCTGGCGGAACTTCCCGATGACCTGAAGTCAATCCGTGATACCGAGCAGCGCAAGGCCGTATTCGTTACCGTTGTTCTGGCCCACGTATTATGGGCGAATGACCGTATTCGCGAGGACCGCGCCCGGATCGAGCGACTGAAGCGGGCGAATATTGCTGAAAAGAAAATGCGCAGTCGGGACCGAAAATGGCTCGCGCGTATGTCGATGAAATACCGGACTAAACCAATGGCTTTCGACGAATTGCTGCGCCGTGTCGATGTTGTGCCGCCTCGCCTCGCGGTGGCGCAGGCAGCCCAGGAATCCGGTTGGGGAACATCCCGCTTCGCTCATGCGGGAAATGCGCTGTTCGGTCAGCATGCACCGGTCGGTGCCGGCGCAATACAGGCAAAAGGGGACTCCGCGGTCGGCATGAAAGCGTTCGACACCCTTCATCGCAGCGTGGTCGGCTATATGCAGAACCTGAACAGTCACCGTGCTTACCGGCAATTCCGTGACATGCGTGCGGGTATGCGCGCCAGCGGACAACCGATGGATGCCCTGGCATTGGCCGGCGCGCTCGGCCGGTATTCAGAGGAAGGTGCGCTCTACGTTGATCGCCTGAGGACGATCATGGCGATGCCGGAAGTCGCAGCGGCGCGCGGGGCAAGGCTTGCCGAGGAAGAGTGACCTTTTCCTGCCGCCGTTATCTCAGCCGATAAGTTTTTTTGCCACCGTAAAGCCGAGCCCTGCCGTGGTGGCCGTAAGAACTGTGCCCCAGACAATGTCGACGACCACCATCGGCAGCGGCCAGTCCCGCAGGGTCGCAAAATTGGTCATGTCGTATGTCGCGTAACAGAAAAATCCAAACAGGGCCCCATTGATGGCCGCGGCTTTCCAGTCGACGGCTCCCGAGACGCAGAAATACACAATCCCGACAACGTAGAAGACGTAAAACAGAAACGCCGCGCCAATACGGAAATCGTCAGCCATCAGGTGGCCGATACTGCGCTGGTAAAACGGCTTTGCGACCATGCCGAGCCAGACGAGGTCGATAATCAGAAAAATGACCGTGCAGATCAGCCAGATCATCAAAAACTTGGTCAGTGTTTCACCTTCAGCCATCGATTAAAACTTCCGAATATTTGGGTTGTTCTGATGAGACATACGCGAGAAATGGTTTCTTGGTCTTGATACAGCCGGAATAAATATCGGCTTCAGCCGGGTTTCGCCGAAATGGTGCGCTTTGCAATCCTGAATATTATGCCGTGTCTGGACGCTCAGGGACAACCGACGTGCAGTGACGTATAACTGTACTGATGACGACGAGGCTTGGAGGGGCAGGGATGGCGACCGGTGACGACCACGTTGATGGCCAGGATGATCCCTATCAGGGTGGTGGGAAGATAAGCGTTCGTGAACGCAACAGGCGCGACAAGCTTCAGCGTATCACCGAAGCGGCGCGGGCGCTGTTCGTGGAAAAAGGGTTCGATGAGACGACGACGCGCGAAATCGCCCGACGCGCGGATGTCGCTCTTGGGACACTGTTCCTGTATGCAACCGACAAGCGGGACCTGCTCTTTCTGATCTGTACCAGTGAGCTCGAGGCGCTGACGGACAAGGCGTTCGGCGATGTTCCCCGGTCAGATCGGCTGATCGATGAACTGATCCACATATTCGATTTCTACTACCGCTATTTCGCCGAACAGCCCGGTCTTTCAAAATATATCCTGCGGGAACTCACGTTCTTCGTATCCGGGGTGCAGGGGCAGCGCTTTCAGTCCAACCGTCACCGTGTGATTTCGCAGTTGGAAGAACATCTTACAGGCGCCCGGGCGCGGGGATTGTTGAAGGAGGGCGCCAACCCGGCAGATGTCGGCTGGGTCGTGTTTGCGATCTATCAGGCGGAAATCCGTGAATGGCTTGTCGATCCGGCGCCGGACCCGGTCGATGGCCTGCAGTCGCTGCGCCGGGCGCTGAACGTGGCGCTCGATGGCTGTGCCGCCGAGACAGAAATTTCAGGCAGTTGATTTATTGAACATGTTCATTTAATTTTATTCGCTAATAAAGACATTCAGTCAGGCGAGGGAAAAAAACGATGGCAGATAGCAGACCAGTGGCACTTGTTACGGGCTCGGCGACAGGCATTGGCCGTGCAGAGGCGATAGCCCTTGCGGCGGCGGGGTACGATGTTGCCGTGAATTACAGCCGAAGCGCCGGCGCCGCGGAAGAAACCGCCGCTGCCTGTGCCGAACATGGGGCCAAGACCGTCGTGATCGGTTGTGACGTCGCGGAAGACACCCAGGTCAAGGCGATGGTTGCCGAGACCCTGGCGACGTTTGGACGCATAGATGCGCTCTGCAACAACGCGGGGATTACCAGCACTGCGCCTTTCAAGGACCTCGACGCCATTGATCTGGACGAATGGGACCGCGTGATGTCGGTCAACGTGCGCAGCATCGTGCAGGTCACGCGCGCCTGTGTGCCGGCCCTGCGGGATGCCAAGGGGGCCATCGTCAACACGGCCAGTATCGTCGGCCTGCGTCCGGGCCCGCAGCCGCTCGCCTATTCGACCAGCAAGGCGGCCGTCGTAGCGCTGACCAAGACGCTGGCACTGGCGCTCGGACCCGATATCCGGGTCAACGCGATTGCGCCCGGCTGGATGGAAGGCGAATGGATGGAACGGATGCTCGGCGACAACTATGACCGCCTGATGGAACGCCGCGCCAAGATGACGCCGTTGAAGCGTTGCGTCACCGATGCCGACGTTGCCGAAACGGCGTTGAACCTGATCCAGAGCAACCGTTTCGTGACCGGCGAGATCATCGTGATCGACGGCGGTTTCGCGGCATCCACCTGAACCGGTAGGGGAGAGACACCATGCTTGAAGGATTTGTAGGCTTTCCGGCGGAATATGCTTCCCGCTACCGCGAAAAGGGCTACTGGGAAGATCGCTCATTACGTGACCAGTTCGCCGATAACCTGTTCGGCCCGTATGCCGACCGCGTTGCGGTCATCGACGGAGACGTGTCGGTCACCTATGCCGAGATTGATGCTACGGCGCAGAAGCTGGCTCTGAACCTGTGGGACCTGGGCCTGCGGCCGCTTGACCGCGTGGTGGTCATGCTGCCGAACGTGATCGAGTTTTCGTATCTCTATTTTGCGCTTCAGAAAATCGGCGCCATTCCGATCTGCGCCCTGGCGACGCATCGCTATCACGAGCTCAGCCAGTTCACGGAGATCGCCCAGGCGAAGATGTGTATCGCGCCGGACCGTCAGCGTGATTTCGAGTTCGCGCCGATGATTGCGCGCGTTCAGGCGGAAAACCCCTGCATGACACAGGCTATTATTTATGGCGACGCGCCGGACGGGTTTCTGTCCTTCGCCGAACTGATGGACCGCGAACCTGTTGCCACCGCAGATGTTCTCGATGCGGTCGAGATCGATCCGACTGATCCCGCGGTCTTCCAGCTCTCGGGCGGGACAACCGGTGTGCCGAAGCTGATCCCGCGGACCCATAACGACTACTGGCTCAATTCGAAGCTCGCGACGCAATATACCGAGGTATTTGAGGATAGTTGCCTGCTGTTGCTCCTGCCGATCGGCCATAACCTGCCGCTGGCCTGCCCCGGCATGCAGGGCTTCATGATGAAGGGCGCACGCGTCGTTCTCAGCACCAGTACGCGCCCGGACAATGTGTTCAACCTTGTCGAAAAACATGGTGTGACGCATATCCACGTGGTCCCGGCGCTGCTGATCCGCTGGATCAATGACCCCGGTATCACCGATTACGACCTGTCATCGCTGCGCATGATCCAGAGCGGGGGGCAGCGTCTTCAACCGG
>CAJQLI010000276.1 GCA_905479125.1 uncultured Alphaproteobacteria bacterium
CACCTCTGCGATTCGGTCACGGTCGAGCAGGTCTCCCTGTTCCAGCGGCCCCCATTTAACCGCCCAGTCATGCCCGGCACAGAGATTATCGAACACCACGGGTTCATACCCTGCCGTCGCAAGTGCCTTGCAGGCATGGCTTCCGACATAGCCGGCACCACCGGTAACGAGAATCCTGGTCATCTGTCCACTTCATCTGTCATAGCGCGCCATTATCCATCGGTTGGGGCCGCACGCAACCGCTCTGGCCTGACCTGATACACATACGTCATACTGCATTCAATAAAAGGGAGGATTCACGCATGCCATACGCGACCGCTCAGGACGGCGTAAAGCTTTATTATGAAGAAGCAGGTGACGGCCCGCCGATTCTGTTCATCCACGAATTTGCCGGCGACTGGCGTGCCTGGGATCCGCAGGTCAGCCATTTCAGCCGACGCCGGCGCTGCATTGTCTATTCCGCACGCGGCTATCCGGGGTCCGATGTCCCGAACGATATCGAGAGCTATTCACAGGATATCGCCCGCGCCGACGCGCTTGCCGTGCTCGATCACCTTGGCATCGACAAAGCGCATATCGTCGGGCTTTCCATGGGCGGTTTTGCGACGCTCCATTTCGGTATGGCCTATCCTGATCGCGCGCTGTCACTGACGGTGTGCGGCTGCGGGTACGGTGCCGAGCCGGATACCCGCGAAGAATTCCGCAACCTGTCGCTTGCCGTTGCCGACAATTTCGAAACCCGCGGTGCCGCGGATTATGCGGAAGAATACGTCACAGTGCCGGGCCGGCTGACCTTCCGCGACAAGGATCCGCGCGGCTGGGCCGCGTTTGTCGCGCGGCTCGCCGAACATCCCGATATCGGCTCGGCGCTGACCCAGCGGGGCGTCCAGGCATCGCGCCCGGGCCTGTGGGACCTCGAAGATAAAATCCGCGCCATCCCCGTGCCGACGATGATCGTCACCGGCGATGACGACCAGCGCTGCCTCGCCCCCGGTCTGTTCATGAAAGACCTGATCGACCGGTCGCGCCTGTTCGTGCTGCCGAATACCGGCCACGTGTTGAACCTGGAAGAACCGGAGATATTCAACACCGTGCTCGACGAATTCCTGTCAGACGTGGATACCGGAAAGGCATAAAATGCCGGAACCCGATCAGGGTCCCGGCAAGTGACACAGGGGAGCCGGCCTGCTTTGTGCAAACCGGCTGGTTTATTGCCGCCGGGCATCGAACTACCTGATGTCGTTCGCAGGCATATAGTTACGGTCAGGCCTGACGGTGCGGTGACAAACCCGTGAAATTTTCATGACACCACGCAGATGCCATACTACCCCTTACGCGGTGGGCAGTTTGTACCCTTGGAATTTATCGCGCAGGTCCATTTTCAACAGCTTGCCGGTCGCTGTGTGCGGCAGTTCATCGACAAAGGCGACATCGTCGGGAATCCACCACTTCGCCACTTTGCCTTCGAAATAGGCGAGCAGTTCTTCCCGCGTCACCGAACTGCCCTCGTTGCGCACCACCACCAGAAGCGGGCGTTCATCCCACTTCGGATGGACAACGCCGACAACGGCGGCCTCGAACACGTCAGGGTGTCCGACGGCGACATTTTCCAGTTCGATCGAGCTGATCCATTCGCCGCCCGACTTGATCACGTCCTTCGACCGGTCGGTGATATGCATGTAGCCGTCTGCATCGATGGTCGACACATCGCCGGTGGAAAACCAGCCATCCGCGTCATGGCTTTGGCCTTCGCCCCGGTAATATTCGCTGCACACCCAGAAACCGCGGGCCTTGAGCTCCCCGAAGGCCTCACCGTCTTCGGGCAGGCGTTCGTTGATATCGTTCACGATTTTCAGGTCGACGCCGTAACACGGCCGGCCCTGTTTCACTTCGCGGTCGAGACGCTCGGCATCGGTCTCGTCCTCCATGCCGTGCTTCGGCCAGTTCACGGTGCCCAGCGGCGACATTTCGGTCATACCCCAGGCATGCAGGACATTCACGCCGTATTCTTCCTGCAGCTTGACGATCATCGCGCGCGGCGTGGCGGATCCGCCGATCACGCAGCGCTCAAAACTATCCAGCCGCTTGCCGCTGCGTTCGAGGTAGTCGAGAAGGCCGAGCCACACAGTCGGCACACCGGCCGAGAACGTCACCCCTTCGTTTTCTATCAGTTCATGGACGCTTTCGCCGTCCATCGCTGCACCCGGCAGCACCAGCTTGGCGCCGATCATCGTCGCGGCGTAAGGCAGGCCCCACGCGTTCACATGGAACATGGGCACCACGGGCATCACCGCATCCCGCGCCGCGATCCCCAGCATGTCGGGCGTCGCCGATGACCAGGCATGAAGGACGGTGGAGCGATGGGAGTACAGAACACCCTTGGGATTTCCGGTGGTGCCGGAGCTGTAACACATGGACGACGCCGTCCGTTCGTCGAATTGCGGCCAGTCATAATCGCCATCCTGCACGTCCAGCAGGGTCTCGTAGCAATAAACGTTGGGCAACGTGGTTTCCGGCATATGGGCTTCATCGGTCATGATGACGAAGCCCTTCACCGAGCCGACTTCGGAGGCAATTTCTTCAAGCACCTTCACGAATGTCAGGTCGACAAAGACCAGCGTGTCCTCGGCGTGGTTCATGATATAGGCGATCTGGCCCGCGAACAGGCGCGGATTTACCATGTGGCAGATCGCCCCCATGCCGGACACGCCGTAATACAGCTCGTAATGGCGGTATCCGTTCCAGGCCAGCGTGGCGACCCGGTCGCCTTCGCCCACACCAAGCGCCTTCAATGCCTTGGCCAGTTTCTTGGCACGCAATTCAGCGTCAGAATAGGTATAGCGGTGGATCGGTCCCTCGACCGTCCGCGAGACAATTTCCGTGCCGCCATGATATGCCGCCGCATAATCGAGCAGCGATGAAATCAGGAGCGGCTTGTCCATCATGAGACCAAGCATGGGGGCTCTTCCTTTGATTGTCCGTTCTTTTGCGGTTAAACCGAACCTATAGCCGGGTGCAGCGCATGACAATCACGGGAAAGGGATGGATGTGACATACGAAACTCTGTCATTCGACGTTGAAGACGGCGTCGCACGTATCGGGCTGAATCGCCCGGAAGCAGCAAACGCCTTCAACCCCGCACTTTGCCGTGACCTGTTCGATGCCGCCATCGCCTGCGATGAACGCGACGACATCCGCGCCGTTCTGCTGACCGGCGAAGGGCCCATGTTTTCCGCCGGCGGCGATCTGAAATTTTTCGAGGCACAGGGTGACAGGCTCGGCGCCTCCCTCAAGGAAATCACCGGCCTTCTGCATGCCGCCATCGGCCGCATGGCCCACATGGATGCACCCGTCGTCGGGGCAATCAACGGCATGGCGGCAGGCGCCGGGTTCAGCCTCGCCGCCTCATGCGATATCGCCATAGCGGGCAGCTCGACCCGGTTCACCCTTGCCTATACGGCGGCAGGCCTGTCGCCGGACGGATCATCGACCTGGTTCCTGCCCCGGCTGATCGGGTTGCGCCGCGCGCGCGAACTCATGCTGACCAACCGGATGCTGGGCGCGGACGAAGCGCAGCAGATGGGCATTATCGATCGCGTTGTGCCGGACGAAGACCTGCAGGCCGAAGCAATGGCCCAGGCAAAGGCCTTCGCAGCCGGGCCGACCAAAGCATTTGGCGCAACCAAGAGATTGTTGCAGGATACATGGACCAGCGGGCTTGAAACCCAGATGGACCGTGAAACCCGGTCGATCAGCGACCTGACCCGCACGGACGATGCCCGGGAAGGCATCAATGCGTTCGTGAACAAGCGGAAACCGTCTTTCAAGGGCGAATAACATGAGCTGGATCGACCAAAACCCGGCAAAAACCCCCGCAAAGGGCGCGTCGGACGATACTCGTTGCCGATTGCGGATGCGCACATCATGACAGCCGATTTTTCCCTCGCCGGTCAGGTCGCGCTGGTCACCGGTGCGTCATCGGGTCTTGGGCGTACCTTCGCCGGTTTTCTGGCGGATGCAGGGGCAAAAGTTGTGCTCGGCGCGCGACGTGCAGAGAAATGTGCCGAAGCGGCGGCGGAACTTGGCGACGCGGCTTTTCCGGTCGCCCTCGACGTGACCGATGCAGACAGCATCGAGCTCGCCCTCGACGCCGCGGAAAACGCGCTAGGCCCCGTCACCCTCCTGATCAACAACGCAGGCACGGTCACCAACCGGGCGCTGGTCGACACACCGCCGGAAGAATGGCGGCAGGTGATAGACACCAACCTGACGGGATGTTTTCTCGTGACCCGGGCGGTCGCCAGGCGGATGATCGCGGCGGAGACCGGCGGGCGTATCGTCAATGTCTCGTCAATGCTCGGTCAGACGCCGACCGGACAGGTACATGCCTATTCGGCATCGAAAGCAGGGATCAACCAGCTGACCCGGACGTCAGCCCTGGAACTCGCCCGCCACGGTATTTCGGTGAACGCGCTGGCACCCGGGTATATTCAAACTGATCTGAACACCGATTTCCTGAACGGTCCGGCAGGGGAACGCATCGTCAAACGCGTCCCGCAACGCCGGTTCGGACAGATCGCCGATCTCGAAGGCGTGCTGCTGTTGCTGTCATCGCCCGCAGGCAGTTATATGACCGGCGAGATCATCACCGTCGATGGCGGCCTGAGCCTGAGCGGCATGTAAGGAATAGAATGGACTTCACCCTCCCCCCCGAGATCGAAGACTACCGCGCCCGGATCCGTACGTTCGTCGATACCCATATCATCCCGCTCGAAGCGGACCGGGCCAATTACGACGAGCATGAGAACATCCGGCCCGACGTGCTGGAAACCGTGCGCGCCAAGGTCAAGGATGCGGGGCTCTGGGCGCTGCAGATGCCGAAGGAACGCGGCGGTCAGGGATTGAACGTGGCGGGGATCACACCCTGCTACGAGGAAATGAACCGGTCGATCTTCGGGCCGGTCTGTTTCAATTGCGCCGCCCCGGATGACGGCAACATGACCGTTCTGAACAAGGTCGCGACCGACGCCCAGAAAGAACGCTGGCTGCAGCCGATCATCGACGGCAAGGTCCGGTCGTCTTTCGTGATGACCGAACCGGCGCCCGGATCCGGGTCCGATCCATCGGCGATGATGACCACGGCTGAAAAAAAGGGCGACAACTGGATCGTCAATGGCCGGAAATGGTTCATCACCGGGGCCGGCGAGGCACAGCATTTCATTCTGATTGCGCGAACATCGGACGACACCCGCAAGGGCCTTTCCGCTTTCCTGTTCGATGCCGACCAGCCCGGCTGGGAAATCCTCCGCCGTATCCCGATCATGGGGCCCGAAGAGCATGGCGGCCATTGCGAGCTCAGCTTCGACGGTCTGGAGATCCCGGACTCAAACCGGCTGATGGAGGTCGGCGACGGGCTGAAACTGACGCAGATACGTCTCGGCACCGCGCGGCTGACCCATTGCATGCGCTGGACCGGCATGGCCAAGCGGGCACTTGAAGAAACCTTCGATTATGTCCGCGAACGCAAGGCGTTCGGCGATACACTGGCCGACCACGAAGGCGTGCAGTGGCTGCTCGGCGAAGCGGCCATGCAGATCGAGATCGGCCGCCTGTTGACCATGCGCGCGGCGGTCAAGCTCGATGCAGGGGACTTCGCCCGCAAAGAGGTCTCTATGGCAAAGGTCATGGTGTCGGAAACACTGCACAAAGCGATCGACACCGCCATTCAACTCCGCGGTGCCCGCGGCTATTCGAAGGATACGCCGCTTGAATGGATGTACCGCTATGCCCGCCAGGCCCGCCTGGTGGACGGATCATCTGAAACCCATAAAATGGTGCTGTCGCGCCACCTGCTGAGCGAAGGTATCGATTTCTGGAGCTGGGACTGACATGCCTCTTGGCCCGTTCATCCGCGATGCCGCCGGCGCAGACAGCGTCACGATAGAAGACGGAGACCTGCTGACCGGCGGGGCAATACAGGAAAACCGCGCCTTGACGGTCATCGTCCATGGCGGCGCTTTCGACGGCAGGCATGACCTGGTTCTGCGGGCGGAAGCAGCGGCCACGATTTCCGAAAGCCGGCCACTCGATCAGCAATTCGCGCTTCTCAATGCGGCTCAGGCGGCGGGCGTAACCGTGCCCCGGCCGCTCTGGCATTGCGGTGATGCAAGCGTGGCGGGCAAGCCATTTTAT
>CAJQLI010000277.1 GCA_905479125.1 uncultured Alphaproteobacteria bacterium
CGGCAGTTTTCCAACGTTTCGGTTGATATGTCGTCGCACCATGCCTGTTTTGCTGTCAGCATGTGCAGGACAACCCGAGGCTTCTGGCCGAAATATTGCGGGAAGAGCGGACCGAGTTCATCCGCGTATAGCGCCCGGTTTACGCGCGCCAGCCACGCGGAATAGACAAGCGGGGCGGCTGCATCACGGGACATTTTCCCGTCCCACGCTTCGAGGAGCGCTGCAATGCGGCGCCGCTTGTCTGAATTGGCCTCCAGGTGCCGCAGAAGGACAGGAGTGACCGCTTTGGCGGCAAGGGACAACGTATCGGTCTGAAGGCGCATGGAGTCGTCGATACTCTGGGGTCCTGCCTTGTCCAGAACTGCGTATATCCGGCGCGCGCGGTAGGGGGCGGCCCAATCATCGGTCAGGTACCAGGGATAGGAGTCCGGCACGACCCTGTGGTTTGCGTTTACGATCTTTCCGGATGCGGGATTAAATGACCACGGCAGTTCATCGAACGGGATAAAGCCCGTCCAGTCAAAAGCCCCGGTCCAGCCGGGTACGGGGTGCCGTCCACGGCCGGCGCGCCTTACCGGGACCCGGCCGGGGGCGATGAAACCGATATTACCGACTGTGTCGGCAAAGGAGATGTTCTGTTGCGGTGCGTGGAAGTGCCGGGCGGCATCCCTAAAAGCCGACCAGTCCTGCGCTTTGCTGAACTCGTATAGGGCGAGCGGTGTGAGATCATCGGGCCGCAGGCCGGTTGCTGCAAGGGCAATGACGTGGTTCTGAGCGGTGATTCCGGCGAGATTTTTATAGACGTCTGAAATGACCGGGCCATGCCGGGTTTCGCGCACGGTGAACGTTTCCGCAGGCGCGCCCTTGATCGCGATGGTCTCACGGCGGGTAACAAACGGCGCTGGCCCGTCAGGCGTCTGATAGTGGCCCGGTCGGTCGGTATCCAGCCGTTCGAGAAACAGGTCCTGTGTGTCACTGTCGGTCGTCGTGAAACCCCATGCAATGCGGCCGTTATGTCCAAGTATATGGAACGGAACGCCCGGAACGGTCGCACCGGTAACGTCCAGGCCCGGCGCGCTGATCCGCGCGAGATACCAAAGGCCCGGTGCGCGGTATCCCAGATGGGGGTCATTGGCCATCACGGGCTTGCCTGTTGTGGTGCCGGTGCCGGAAACGAGCCAGGAATTAGAGGCCGAAACCTGCCGCAACCAGTCGGGTATGCTGTTCAGAAGCTGTTCCGCCAGTTCGGCTGTATCTGGTGCTGGCAGGACAGCTGATACCGTTGACCTGGGTGACGCTTCAGGCCCGGGCCAGAGATCGGCGATCTGATCTGGACGCAAACGTCCCGCAAGAGCTGCACGTAGCGCTTCGGTTCGCCAGTTTCCGGCGAGTCGCATGGCCATCAGGCGGCCCCAAACCAATGAATCTGCCGGTGTCCATTGTTCGGGTTCGTATTGCAATGCGATGAACTCCGGCGGTAAGGCACCGGCCCGGGCGATCAGAAACGCATTCACGCCGGCGGCATATGCTTCGAGGGCGGCTCGTGCTTCAACTGGCAGGCGTCCGACGGTTTCAGTCGCGAGACGGTATAGGCCGAGAGTGCGCATCGTTTTGTCTAGTGGCAGAGTAGGGCGGCCGATCACTTCGGACAGGCGTCCGGCACCGAGACGCCGCATGAAGTCCATCTGGAACAGACGGTCGCGTGCATGAACGAAGCCGAGAGCCCTGTAGGCATCCTCAGTTGATTCGGCGTTGATATGCGGTATGCCGTTGCTGTCATGAATGATGTCGACGGGGTTTTCCAGCGATCTCAGGGCAATGTTTTCCGAGAGACCGGGCAGGGAGGTCCGGAGCCAAAGGGTGCCTGCGACCGCGACGAGTGATATCGGCAGAATGAGAAAAAGGGCCAACCGGAAGGCCAGTTTTCGGTATCGAAATTTTGACATTATTTTATTCATAAGTGTTTATTGTCAGATATTTGTAAGAATTTCTTTGTCTAAAATATTAATATTGTTCTGGCCCCGGTCTTTCTTCTTCCTCGCACCGTCGCGTTCTGATTGTTAGTGTTGAGCGAACCAACCCAGAGAGTATCTATGATGACGACAGCTATCGTAACAGTTCTCTGCCCGGACAAAACGGGTCTGGTATCCGCCATAACCGCAACGCTGTGGGAGATGGGAGCGAATTTGACCGATACGAGCTTCTCTGTCCTTGGCGGGGGCGCTGATTTCTCGGCGGTATGCGAGCTACCGGCCGACCTCCAAATTGACGAGCTTCAGCAGGCTCTGGAGGCGCTGGAGATACTTGCGGGGGCTGAAATACTGGCGCGTGCCTATAGTTTCCCGGCGCATCACGGACCGGAGGGCGATGTTACGCACCGGATCACCGTATCGGGTGGTGACCAGCCCGGACTGGTTGCCAGGTTGTGTGAGACCTTCGTCGAATTCGGCGCCAATATTGTGACGCTGAACGCCGGGCCACTGGCGGAACAGCAGGGCCGTTACGCCATTCGCCTCGAGGTGTCGCTTCCCGGTGCCGTGGCCGATGCCTGCCTTTCAACGGTGACAAACACCGCAGAGGCACTGGGCTTGAGCTGCAGGGCAGACCGTTTCTAAAGTCCGTATCGACTTGAAGCCGCAATTTCCATCATTCCGGCCCAGGTTCCCCTGGGTTGGCGGTGACCTGCAGACGCTGAGGAATTATCTGAGTCCGGGCGGCCGGGACCTGTCCTCGTGGGCCTCCGAGCGATTGTTCTTCGATACCGATGATGGTTCCGGCGATCGTCTTCAGGGCGTGCTGCACCGGACGGGGGATGGGCCGCTCGTTGTGCTTCTGCACGGATTGACCGGCTGTGAGGAGAGTTTCTACGTTCTTGAAACCGCGCGTTTCCTTCTGTCGCAGGGGGTATCGGTACTTCGGCTGAACCTGCGCGGTGCGGGGCCGTCTCGTCAGACCTGCCGGGGGCACTACTGCGCGGGCTCCAGCGGAGACCTCGCGACCGTTTTACGGCAGCTTCCGGCCCACATGGCAGACCCCGACCTGGCAGAAAAGGGGATAGTCCTTGTCGGTTTTTCGCTGGGAGGGAACATTGTTCTGAAATACCTGGCCGAGAAACCCGTCGCGGTTCAGCCTGTCTGTGCAATCGCCGTTTCCGCCCCGATTGATCTTGCTGCGGCCTCGCACCGGATGATGACGATGCGCAACCGGCTTTACCACGGCTGGCTGCTCAAACGGATGTCGGAAGAGGCCTCGGCAGGCAACGCTGCGCTGACCGACGCTGAGCGCACGGCTATCGCTGACGCACGTACTGTCTACGCTTTCGACGACAGGTTCGTCGCGCCACGCAACGGTTTCGACGATGCGGCTGACTATTACGAGAAATGCTCAGCGGCGCACAGGCTCGTCGATATCTCGACGCCTGCACTGCTTGTCCACGCGCGCGACGATCCCTGGATCCCTGCGGAGGCGTTTGAGAAGATCAATGTCGCCAAATTGCCGAATATATCGCTGGCACTGGCGGATAATGGAGGCCATGTAGGGTTCCATGGACGCGACGAGCATACGCCGTGGCATAATAGGTGTGCTTACACGTATTTGAGCTCATTTATCGACCAGCCGTTACCTGCCTGATCAGGCTTGATCGGGCCGGGACGACGCGCAACTATCCCGTCTGATGAAATTTATTCTCTGGAGTACCGATGACCGCCAAGAAACTTGCTGCTGACGACATCGGTATTCCCGTATTCGCCCCCGGCAACAGCCCGGACGGCGAGATATTCGATCTGTCGAGCCACCAGCGCGCGCGGGAGGCCCTTGAACTGGCGCTTGCGATGCCGGAACCGGGTTTCAATGTCTTTGTCCTGGGTGAGAACCGGAGTGGACGGTTAACGTCGACAGTCGAGTTCCTGAAAGATGCCGTCAGTGACAGTCCCGCGCCGGACGATTGGGTTTATCTCAACGATTTTGGCGCGCCGGCCGAACCGGTCGCTGTCCGCTTACCTGCCGGTGAAGGCAGAAAGCTGCGTGGGGCCATGCAACGCCTTGTCGGCGGATTAACCCAGGCCCTTCGGGCGGCCTTCGGTGGCGAGTCCTTTCAAACCCAGATGCAGGCGGAGGGCGAGGCCGCGCAGAACGAACTGAACACGCAGATGCAGGCTGTTCAGAAAGCGGCGGAGGAAAAAGGGCTGAATATCCTGCAGAACCAGCAGGGTCCGGTTATCGTCGTAACGGACGATAAGGGCGAGGTGATAGCCGCCGAAGAAATGACCGAAGAACAGCGCGCCTTGATGGCAGAGGAGGGGCCGGCGCTGGCGCAGCAGATTGCTGCCATCAACCGGCGTACAGCCGAGCTACAGGCGGCCTATCAACGGCGGGGCGCCGAGCTTGGCAGGGAGGTCGCGGATCAGACCAGCGGGCCTGTGATCGACGCCACCCTTGCCGAATTCGCGGAAACTCAAGCGCTGAACAAGTGGCTGGTGGAGCTCCGCAACGACATAACTGATAATTTTCAGGCATTTCTGCCGCCGCCGGAAGAAGGTGCCCGTCCGCCGGAACTGGACCCCGCGCGGCGCTATGCGGTCAACCTTCTGGTCGATAACCAGCGCAATGAGTCGCGCCCGGTAATTGTCGAGGCAAATCCGACATACGAGAACCTGTTCGGACGTATCGAGTACCGCCAGTCTGCGCGGGCCATGGAAACCGATTTTACACTGATCAAACCGGGTGCACTGCATTGCGCGAATGGGGGTGTCCTGGTCCTGCGCGCAGATGCTATCGCCTCGAATCCGGCTATCTGGCCCTATATCAAGGGAGCTTTGCGCGACGAGGAAATCAGGATCGAGGAGCTTTATCGCAGCAGCGGGCCGACTGTTGCCGGCGCTTTGTCGCCGCAACCGGTGCCGCTCGATGTGAAGGTCGTGCTGATCGGCGCACCGAACTGGTATTACACGTTCTTCTCCACCGATCCCGAGTTTCAGAGCTACTTCAGGGTCAAGGCCGATATCGACCCTGATTTCGTGGCCGAGCCCGGAAACATCGAGACCTATGCCGGTCTGATCCGTCATCTGGCGGACAGTGTCGAGGGTGGCGGCGTCACATACGGGGATTCCGCGATCGTCCGGCTGCTTGGCCAGGCATCGCGTTGGTCCGCTGACCGCACCAAGCTGTCGTCGCAGTTCGAGCGTATAGAGGATATTCTTGCCGAGGCGCGGCATCTGCTGCGGAAAACCGGCGGAGAAGAGATCACGGCCGAGATTGTCGAGGCGACGATCGAAAACAGGCGGCATCGCAACGCACGGATCGAAGACCGTATCCAGGAAGGTATATCGGGGAAATCGGTCCTTATCGCGACGACCGGCACCGCCATCGGCCAGGTAAATGCGTTGACGGTCCGGGACGTTGGCGATCATGCATTTGGCACGCCCAGCCGCGTAACCGCGCGCGCTTCGGTCGGCCGCCGTGGTGTTCTCAATATTGAGCGGGATACGGGACTAGGCGGGCCGCTGCAGCAAAAGGGCGCGCTGGTCCTGCAGGGCTGGCTGTCCGGAACGTTTGCCCGGGCCTACCCGTTGTCGTTCAGCGTATCCATAACGTTCGAACAGTCCTATGGCGGCGTCGATGGCGACAGCGCATCCCTCGCCGAACTCGTCGCGATCCTGTCGGATATCTCGGGCGTGCCCGTGCGGCAGGATCTCGCGATTACGGGGTCGGTAAATCAGCATGGGGCTGCACAGGCGATCGGAGGGGCGCATCACAAAATCGAAGGATTTTTCCGGTCGTGTGAAGAAGCAGGGACCCTTGATGGCACGCAGGGAGTGGCGATCCCGTCTGCAAACGAAAAGAACCTCGTGCTGCGAGGTGACGTCGAAGCTGCGGCGCGGGACGGGAAATTTTCAGTCTACAGTCTGGAAACCATCGAGGATGCCGTCGAACTGTTCCTCGGCATGCCGGCAGGCGCGCCGGATGCGGCAGGGCAATACCCTGACGATACGGTGTTCGGCAGGGTCGCTGCGAAACTCGCCGGTTACGACCAGATACTGATGGAGCGGGAAGGGGCGGTCTGATCAGCCGGACTTGAGGCGTTTGGCGACTTCTACCGCGGCATAGGTAAGAATCCCGTCGGCGCCGGATCGTTTGAATGCCAGCAGGCTTTCGACAATGACACGATCCCAGTCGAGCCAACCGTTCAGGGCCGCACCTTTCATCATCGCGTATTCGCCGGACACCTGGTACGCGAATGTCGGCATGCCGAATTCGTCTTTCACGCGGCGGACGATGTCGAGATAGAACAGGCCAGGCTTGACCATCACCATATCGGCGCCTTCGGCGATATCCATCGCGACTTCGCGAAGTGCCTCGTCGGTATTGGCCGGATCCATCTGGTAGGTTTTCTTGTCACCACCGGCGAGATTGGGCGCAGAGCCGACCGCATCGCGGAAGGGGCCGTAAAGCGCTGACGCATATTTCGCACTATAGGCAATGATGCGCACGGCATCGTGCCCGGCATCGTCCAGAGCGACCCTGATGGCGCCCACCCGGCCGTCCATCATGTCTGACGGGGAGATCACGTCGCAGCCGGCATTCGCCTGATTGACGGCCTGCTGCGTCAGGATATCCAGCG
>CAJQLI010000278.1 GCA_905479125.1 uncultured Alphaproteobacteria bacterium
TCAGCACGACATTACTGAACAGAAAAACCACGAACGAGATATTGAAACAGCTCGAGACAAGGCCGAATCCGCCAACCGCGCGAAATCCGCGTTTCTTGCAAATATGAGCCATGAAATCCGCACCCCGTTGAACGCCATAATCGGGTTTTCGGAATACCTGCGTGACAAGAATAACGCGAAAGACGGCGATCAGCAGACCGGCGAATTCCTGGAAGACATTTGTTTCAGCGGGAAACGGCTCCTGTCGACAATCAACGATATCCTGGAAATGGCAAACCTAGAAGCCGGCCGGGTGCAGTTGGACGAAAACATCCTGGATATGTCGACCCTGCTTGCAGGTATTCTCGGGAGACATCAGCGGGAGGCCGCCGACAAGGGAATCACGCTCGAAATACGGAAAACCGCGACAGAGTTATTCGTTTCGGCCGATTACGACGTCCTGAGACGCGCCATCGGCCATATCCTATCGAACGCCATAAAGTTTACATCAACCGGGGTTGTGTCTATTTCCCTCCAGGACTTGGAATCCGGTGAGTTGGAAATTGCGATCATCGATAGCGGTGTCGGCATGACGGCTGCCGAAGTTCAGGCGATCGTAGAACCCTTCAGACAGGCGGATAACAGCCTGTCGAGAGAGCAGCAGGGGAGCGGCCTCGGGGTACCTCTGGCGAAAGCCCTGATCAAGCTTCACAACGGCGAGTTTGAAATCACCTCCGAACCGGACATCGGGACAACGGTATCAATCCGGCTCCCTGCCGATTGTCGACGGACGAATCCCGGCGATTCTCACGTCGAGGACCCGTCCGAATTCACATCAGAATCCACGCCCCAAAACACCTCCGAAACCGCCGAAGACTGATCTGTTCGGCAGCTATTGCTGCCTACGGATCCGGCACCGGCTCGCGCATGGTGACGAATTCTTCCGCCGCCGTCGGATGAATACCGACCGTCGCGTCGAACTGGGCCTTCGTCGCACCACATTTCAGCGCAATACCGAGGCCCTGGGTGATTTCACCCGCATCCGGTCCGACCATATGGCACCCGAGCACACGATCAGATGCCTTGTCGACGATCAGTTTCATTAAAGTTTGTTCGCTGGAGCCTGTCAGGGTGTCCTTCAGGCCGCGAAAGGTAGACCGGTAAATTTCAACGTCACCATACCGGTCACGTGCATCTTCCTCGGTCAGCCCGACGGTGCCGATGGGCGGATCGGAGAACACGGCCGTCGGGATATCGGCGTAATCCATTTTCTCGCGAGTACCCTTGAACAGGTTGGACGCAAGCTTCATCGCTTCGCCAATGGCGACAGGTGTGAGCTGATAACGGTCAATAATGTCGCCAAGCGCATAGATATTGTCGACGCTGGTCTGGAAATAGTCATCGACGACGATTGCACCGCTATCGTTCAGCGTCACACCGGCCTCTTCGAGACCCATGTTGCCGGTATTGGGCACGCGGCCGATTGCATAGAGCACCTGATCATATTGATGCACCTCGCCGTTACTCATCGTCACATCGAGCCCGCCATCGACCTTGTCGATGCGATCGATGATCGTGTTCCAGACGATGTTGATGCCCTTCTTTTCCATTTCGGCGGCAAGATGGACACGAACGTCGTCATCAAAACCGCGGAGTATCTTGTCGCCGCGGTAAACCAGAGTCGTTTCAGCGCCATAGCCATTGAAAATGCCGGCAAACTCGACCGCGATATAACCGCCGCCGACGACCAGAACCCGGTCCGGGCGGTCTTCCAGATAGAATGCCGCATCGGACACGATGGCGTGCTCGAAACCAGGCGTGTCCCACACCTGCGGCTTGCCGCCGGTCGCGACCAGAATTTTGTCTGCCGTGATCTTTTCGCCCCCGACATCCAGCGTGTGGGCGTCGATCAACGTGGCACGAGCCTCGTACAGGGTGACGTTATTATTGGCGAGGATGGTCCGGTAGATACCGTTGAGACGCTCGATCTCGCGGTCCTTATTCTCGATCAGGCGTGACCAGGTCAGTTTCGGCTCGGGAAAGTCCCAGCCATAGGCTGAAGCTTCCTTCGCCGCATGCGGATAGTGCGAACCATAGGAAAACAACTTCTTCGGGATACAGCCGACATTGACGCAGGTGCCGCCCAGAAAGCGTTCCTCGGCTATGCCAACCCGCGCCCCGTGCGACGCCGACATGCGCGATGCCCGTACGCCGCCGGAACCCGCACCAATGACAAAAAGATCATAATCGTAATCAGCCATATCAATCGCCTTTCAGAGGCGGGCCGCAGCACGGCCCGCCCTGGTTTTCAAATAGTGCCGCCTGGTCGTACAGGGTGGGGATTAAGCCCCGATGCCGCCGATCAGGCCGTATTTGATTTCGAGGTAATCCTCGATACCGTACTTGGAGCCTTCGCGCCCGGTGCCGGATTCCTTCATCCCGCCAAAGGGAGCGACCTCGGTGGAAATGATGCCTTCATTCACGCCGACGATGCCGTATTCAAGGCCTTCCATCACCCGCCAGACGCGGCCGATATCCCGGCTGTAGAAATAGGCGGCAAGACCGAACTCGGTATCGTTCGCCATCTGCAGGGCCTGTTCCTCGGTTTCGAACCGGTAGAGCGGCGCGACCGGGCCAAAGGTCTCTTCCTTGGTGACCTTCATATCGGTGTTTACCTCGGCCAGAACCGTCGGCTGGAAGAACGTACCGCCCAGGTCATGGCGAGATCCGCCGGAGATAACCTTCGCGCCCTTGGCGACGGCATCCTCGATATGCTCTTCGACCTTTTCAACCGCGGCCATATCGATCATCGGGCCCTGTTCGGTTTCGCCTTTCAGGCCATCACCAACGCGCATTTCCTCGACGGCGGCGGCGAGCTTTTTCGAGAACTCTTCGTACACCCCGTCCTGCACCAGCAGACGGTTGGCGCAAACACAGGTCTGTCCCGTGTTGCGGAATTTTGACGCCATCGCACCCAGGACAGCTTCGTCGATATCGGCATCGTTAAAGACGATGAACGGCGCATTGCCGCCAAGTTCCATCGACGTCTTTTTAACAGTGCCTGCACACTGTTCCATCAGCCGCTTGCCGATTTCGGTGGACCCCGTGAACGTCAGCTTGCG